>DQIP01000208.1 GCA_020793565.1 Candidatus Methanovorans sp. | reverse complement strand
GCAAGTCCGGTTCTTAGAAGAGGGAGAGCGAGTAATCGCTCTTTCTTATTCGGCTGATTGCTGCACGGGGTCTGGATGTATAGGCTGTGCATCGATATTTTATCGAAACCATCTAAACAAACACACGGAATTTACTTGATGATTAGACCAGCGCTCTTTTAGACTATATTAGTGGAACGTCCAGCTTCTTGTTTTTCAGCCAAGTTTGACACTTGTCACTCTTTCTTGTAGTATATAGAAGCTGAGCTGAAATAAGAACGATATTCAATAGCATATGAATGAAATTCGGGCTTTTACGACAGTCCCCATCCATCCAATTAATATCCTTGGATCGTCCACAAACACATATATATGCCATAACAACTTATATTTTATAAGTGGGAACTTCCTACAATATGTGGGAATGGGAGTAATGATATCTGTGGTATTGGGGACTCAAAAGGATATGAAAACAGGCATCCCTATCAAGGTAATTAAAAATGGGATGTATCAATATTACGGTGCATATGGCGAGTCAGTCAAGCTCGTGGACGGGTTACTGTTGTATGAAGACTGTAATGAATCCTGAGGCTAGTACACCTGATCGATTGATTGATTGATCTATCCATATGACCTCATAAAATAAACATATAATAGGGGAATGGACACGTGATCGTTGAAGAAATAATGTCAAAAGAACCTGTATGTATAAAAGATAGTGATTTTATCACTCATGCAAGACAGCAGATGCGCGACCATTATTTGCGGGGGCTTCCTGTGGTCGATGAATTAAACCGATTAGTAGGCATCCTGACAGACCAGGATGTACTTAACATCACATCTACCAGATCAAATGTAACAGTTAGGGGACATGCACGTGAGTGCCCCACGATCACTCCGGATATGAATATAATAAGATCCGCCCATCTTCTGGTTGAAGCAAAGCAGAACAGGGTTCCTGTGATTGTATCAACAGGTGATAAGACATGTATCGGGATATTGAGCGATGCGGATATCCTGAAAAACATCCATCCTACAAAAAAATCCCCTGAAACGGTTGAAATGATTATGACAACAAAGGTAATGACATGCCATCCCGATGACAGTATTGCAAAGGTCTGGCTTCAGATGACCGAATACGGCCATACCGGATTGCCTGTGGTATCCCATAAGAACAAGATGATGGGAATGATAACAAGAAGAGACATAATAAGATCAGGATACGTCAGGACCGGATTAAGCGACACACGCGGAACAAGACCGGGTGATTCGGCAAAGGTCGAGAAGATCATGTCAACCCCGGCATATACAATATCACATGATACACCAATTTTAAAAGCTATAGAAATGATACTCCACCACGATATCGGAAGGGTCAGCGTTGTTAATGGGAGCGAACTGGCAGGGATCGTAGACAGGCGTGATATCTTACGGGCCTGTCTGGTTGGTACAGGTTTTGAAGTGATATGACATATATACCGGGATTTGTTCAATAACCAAACATTTATTACCAAATCAGCCTTTTATTAATAACAAGGGGTTTTAGATTATGGTATTAGCATTTTTCAAACACGGTACCTGAAATTTAGATTATATTTTCGATAGAGGATTTTGATAGGAATTTTCAATAGAAACTTTTGATAGAAACTTTCAATATAAACTTTCAATAGAAACTTTTGATAGAAACTTTCAATAGAAACTTTTGATAGAAATGTTCGATAGAAACTTTTGATAGAAATGTTCGATAGAAACTTTCAATAGATTGGTGGTTTAATTGAATACACGAAACAAAATGTCCAGGATTGAAAATGAAAAGATGAAAACGCAGGAAAAACTGAATGCTGATGATAAAACCATTCATAAGAATGATTCGAGGATGTTAAGCACTACAGGTACAATGGACCTCGGGCCTGTCAATTTCAAAGCTAAAATATCGGAACACGAAGGAGATATTATGGCAGTTGCTACTAAAGACGTGGTAACTGTCCCCCCGACAACAACGATAATGGGTGCAATAAAGACCATGACAGGCAAAGGGTTTCGGCGTGTTCCTGTGACCGATGCCGGGACAAATCGCCTTGAAGGAGTGGTTACATCCGTTGATGTTATCGATTTTTTGGGTGGTGGGGATAAAAACCTGCTTGTTGAGAGACGGTTCAAAGGCAACCTTCTTGCAGCTATCAATGCAGATGTTCGTGAAATTATGCGGCAGAATGTATCACACCTGATGGAAAATGCTAAAATATCAGATGCGCTGGTCATGATGAACGAAGAAGGGGTCGGTGGTATTCCCGTATTAAGCAAAGATGGTCGTGTGCGTGCTATCTGTACGGAAAAGGATTTTGTTAAACTTCTTGCAGGCATACATGCCAGCAAATCAGTTGGCGAATACATGAGTAAAAAGGTAAAAACCGTTCCAGCCGATACAACGATCTTCGATGCTGCAAAGGTCATGGTAAGTGAAGGGATCAGAAGACTTCCTGTTGTTAAAGACAGTATACTCATTGGAGTCGTCACTGCTTCTGATATCATGAATTTCGTGGGAAGCGGGAGTGTATTCAATAAACTGGTGACAGGGAACATCCATGAGGCATTCGATGCTCCGGTAAGTTCGCTTATCTCAAAGGATGTTGTGTGGGCATCATCCGACATGGATATCGGAGAGGCTGCAGCAATTATGATCAAGAAAAATGTCGGCTCCATTCCAATAATTGACAATGGTATTCTTTGTGGCATATTCACAGAGCGCGATATCGTGCGTTCGATATCTGAATAGACCTGTGAATTTTTGTTCAAACAAGTTTACCCATAGTTTAATTATACTCGAGAAGATCCTCGCTACGCTCGGATCAACTCGGACTACATAATCCTATAGATAATATCAACAAGAAGGGAGGATTAGAATGAATGTAGAAGATATAATGAGTTTCCCGGTCTATGTAATTGCACCGGATGAGCCCATATCCCATGCAAGAAATTTGATGTTAAAACACAAGATCGGTTCTATTATTGTTGTAAACAATGATGATATGATTGGCATTGTCACCAAATCCGATCTGGGAAAGCGAATGGCACAGGCAGAACCTGTGTGGAGAAGACGTCCTATTGATAAGGTGCCTATAAATCTGGTGATGACAAAATCCCCGATAACGATCTATCCGGGGGCTTCGATCAAACAGGCTGCTTCTCTTATGATTGAAAACAGCATAAACAACATTCCTGTTACGAAAAACTCTGTTGTTGGTATCGTGTCAAAAACAGATATTGTCAAATATGTGTCAGGGCAAGCACTCGATACAAAAGTTTCCGAACTGATGAACGAACATACCATATCGGTTCACAGGCACCATACAATAAACCATGTCATCGATGAAATGGAAAGAAACGAGATCAGCAGGATTATTGTCATAGATGACACTGAAGAAGCTGTTGGTGTTATCTCTACAAGCAACCTCGCGCTAAGCGCCCTGACAGATAATGAGGGTAACCTTTCAACCAAGAGTATCAAAATGGCAAGGCGTCCAAATCCAGGAGGTCAAAAAACTTATCGTTACATAAAAGAAGTTCCGCTTGTTGCAGAAGATATTATGTCCGGACCGGTCGTGACCATAGCCAGTAATGCTACAATCGTTGATGCGGCAAAGATTATGATCGAAGAGAATATCACGGCACTGCCTGTCGAACAGGATGACGAAATTATCGGAATAATCAGCAGAAGTGATATTATAAAAGCAGTATAAGTATATTGAGTGTTAGAAATATATTTGGATGTAAGAGGTGATAACTATGCAAATCAAAGATATAATGGTACAGCCACATACCATCGATAAGTCAGATACGATATCCCATGCACTGGACATAATGGATAAAAAAAGTACGCGCCGCCTGCTTGTTAAGCATGATGGTAATTTCATGGGTATCCTGACAATGAGAAATCTGACAAAAGAACTCGGAACACGTAAAAAAGGGGCAAAACCTGCATCATCACTGCATGTTGCGACAGCCGTATCCGATAATTATGTCAAGGTCCTGCCTGACACAAAGGTTAATGATGCCATCACCATTATGAAGAAAAATAATGGTGTGGTGCTGGTCAGTGAAAATAATGATATTGTTGGATGGGTAACTCCAAATGAACTGATGAAAAGCAACCATTTCGGTGGATATGCAGCAGAAATTATGCAAAAAGACCCGATAACCGCAAGTCCCGGTGACCGCGTAAGTCATATCAGACACCTGATACTCGATAATGATATCGGAAGACTGCCTGTTATAGAGAACGGAAAACTTGTCGGGATCATTACCGAAAAGGATGTTGCAAAAGCAATGCGTGCCTTCAGGGATGTTGTTTCAGGAAACCAGCAGGATTCCAGGATCAAGAACCTCATTGTAGAAGATATTATGACAAGAGGCGTTAAAACAACATATACCAACACTCCGGTAACTGATGTTGTAAGGATGATGATCGAGAACAATATCGCTGGTGTGCCTGTGCTTAATCTCGAAGATGACATGGTAGGTTTCATCACAAGAAGATGTGTTGTAAACGCTATGGTGGAGTAAATATAAAGTAAAATCGTGTGGTTGAGATGGAAAAATAACACCTATTGTCCAAGTCATGAACACCGGATCAGATACTGCAGGTATTAAATTGGATATTGAAAATGCGGCAGGATACCTTAACCTGCCGCAATCTAGGCTCAAGGGATTGCTGGATAGGCGAATACTTTTACAAATTTGGAATATGGGCCCGGTTAAAGGTCGGGATGAACTCCAGCGATTGTTCCGGTTCGATAAAAGTGTTTCAAAGATCGAGCACGGGAGTGTGTTGTACCAAAAGGACGGCACGTTCGAGTTGATACGCGGTTTTCCCAAGATACAGAGGGCAATGCTCCTTGGTCCTGCGCTTGATAGGCATTTCTCGAATCTCGAAACGGTAGCCGTTGAAGAAAAGATGAACGGCTACAATGTGCGTGTGGCTGATGTCGGGGGAAAGATATTAGCATTTACACGAGGCGGGCTTGTCTGCCCTTATTCAACCGAGCGCGCAGGGCATCTTTTAGAACGCGATTTTTTCGACGACCATCCGGACCTTATCCTGTGCGGTGAGATGGCGGGTCCTGATAATCCTTATGTTCCAAAGGACATCTATGGGATTGGATCTCTTGATTTTTTTGTATTCGATATCAGGCACAAGGGCAGTGGCACACCTTATTCCCTACACGAGCGCAGGAAACTTGCAGGGGAGTACGGACTTAACCAGGTTACATTCTTCGGTGAGTTTTCGCTCAATGAGGCACCGGATGAGATCGCAGGAATTATCAGGGAACTTGGGAAGATCCAGCATGAGGGTGTTGTTATCAAGGACCCGCAGATGATACTCAATCCAATAAAATACACATGCTCACAAAGCAACTGTGCAGACCTTAGGCATGCCTTCAAATTCTATAACGATATCGGACAGGATTATTTTTTCTCAAGGGTCGTGCGCGAAGGATTCCAGTCGGTTGAGTGGGACGAGAATGAAGAAGAACTGCAAAAACGCTGCCTCCAACTCGGGGAGAGTATACTGGGACCTATGATCGAGTCGATAAAACAGGTAAGGGATGGTACACGTATTGCCGATAACGTGCAGATACGGGTTAAAGACCCAGATACTATTTCCACCTATAAGGATTATCTCCGAAGGCTTGGTGTAGATACCGTTTTTGGTGAGCCTGAACGTATCGGGGATGAGTATCTAGTGAAGATCAGAAAACTCAACCAGAGCACAAACGATAAGACGGAATCGATGTGTAAGGGGGAGTTGTGGTGAATTGGGAATATATCAAAAAAGATATATTCGAATACCCACGCATAAACCTAAAAGTAATTTTTTAATATATTCTGGATAAATGGATCGTGACAAAAAAGATTCAATGGAGAGGACACTCAACTGTGTAGTAAGTGTGTCTTTGCTATGCCCGCAAGTTGTGCAGGTCACAGAAAAACACAGGGAATCCTTATTTTTCCCTGCATGGCCCCTGCGTTTTTCCGAACCATTCCAGAAGATAACGAGAAAATCCCCCCTGCGGTCGGATTTACTCGGACTACATAATCCTATAGATTATATACAATAATAAATCTCACCTAAAAAAGGTACAATTATGACAAAAATAGCTATTATCGGAAGTGAACAGAGTGGCAGGACAACGCTTGCCTCTAAACTTGGTAAAAAAGGAGAGACAGCAGATGTCACAATGTATGACTTTGCTAAAAGTGGCAGGATACTCACTACTATTGATGCGAACGGGTATCCAAAGGCGATAAAACCACTGATAACAGCCCTTAACCTATCAGATATCGCACTTTTGTGCATCCCTCCGACCGGTCTTGACGTATCTGCGGGTGAATGCATCGTTGCACTTGACCTTTCAGGATACAAACACGGGATTATCGTGCTTACCAAATCGGATATGTCATACCCTCACGCTATCGATGAACTGAAAAGTAATATCAAGAAGATAACTATAGGCACGGCGCTTGAGAACTGGGAATATATTTCCATATCCACAACGTCATTTGAAGGTATGGAAGAACTAAAGGAGATGATATTTTCCATAGGGGATACGGTGGATAAGGAACTCGCACAGTTGAATGAATTACCCAAGCGCGTTGTGATAGACCAGTTCTTCAACGTAACTGGTATCGGATGTGTGGTGCTTGGTGTGGTTTCGCAGGGGACGATCAATGCAAAGGATAAAACAGGTATGTTCCCACCCAATAAAAACATCGAGATACGTTCGATACAACTGCATGATGTGGATGCAAAAAGTGCTCCCACGGGTTCAAGGGTCGGGCTGGCGCTTAAGAACATCCAGTCAAAGGAACTTGAAAGGGGTTTTGTGATATCTGATGCAGAGGAGGTCGCAGACGGACTTACACTTGAATGCACACTTTCCCAATTCTCAAAAGGATTTGCAGTGGGGGATATGCTGCATATCTTTACAGGACTTCAATCTGCGCCGATGCGTGTTGAAAACATTACAATCGATGGTTCGGATACGGATACAGCAGCACCTGCAAGTACATGTGTTGTTTCACTTTCCGGCACAAAAGAGATTGCATATAGTAAAACGGACAGGTTTGTACTTGCCAACCTGGATGAAAAACAGAGGTTCACAGGATATGGTTCTTGCCAGTGACCCTATATACTTGGCATTATCGCTATGATTTTGGACCATCGATTCATTATTATAAAATGCAAATATCAGGGATAACATACGAGTGATAAAAATGATCAATATAGCAATTCCAAAAGGCAGTTTAGAGGAACAGACACTTTTGCTGTTCAAGCAGGCAGATCTTGAGATTAAAAAGACCGAACGTGAATACAATCCAAAAGTCAATGACCCGAGGATCAATAAGGTTAAGATCCTGCGGCCGCAGGAAATACCGAAGTATATCGAAGAGGGATACTTTGACCTCGGGATATCAGGACACGACTGGGTGGTTGAATCCAATTCCGATGTGGTTGAGGTGGCTGATATGCCGTATAGCAAACAGGGTGCAGGTACAGTGAAGATCGTGATCGCCGTGCCTAAGGAGAGTGATATTAAAAGCGCAGCTGATATCAAACCCAATAGCAGGGTTGCGACCGAATATCCAAATCTTACAAAAGCGTTCTTTGAAAATCTCGGGATTCCGATCGATCTTCATTATTCCTACGGTGCGACCGAAGCGAAAGTACCGGATCTCATGGATGTTGTTGTTGACCTGACTGAAACAGGTTCAACGCTTCGAAAGAACGGTCTTAAGATCGTTGATGTAATGCTGGAATCGTCATCAAAACTAATCGCAAGCAAGGAAAGCTGGGCTGACCCCACAAAGCAGCAGGAGATCAAAGAAATCAAAACACTGCTCCTCGCTGTTATCGAAGCACGCGGCAAGGTGCTCATTGACATGAACGTACCTGCCGGGAAACTGGATGATGTGATAGATGCATTGCCTTCTATGAAACATCCAACCGTATCACAGTTGTACAAGTCAGATTACTATGCGGTTGAGACTGTTGTGAGCAAGAGCGATGTGAATATCCTTATACCAAAACTCAAGAATCTTGGAGCAGAGGATATCATTGAGATGAGTATTTCAAAGATCGTGCATTGATCCTTTGAATATACCCCTTTTTTTATAGCATATAATTTATAGAATTATATAGTTCGAGTTAATCTGAGCGTAGGGAGGATTTTCTCGTTGTATATAATCTATAAGATTGTGTAGTCCGAGTTAATCCGAGCATAGCGAGGATTTTCTCGTTATTTTTCAAATCCCGCAATCCCGCAAGCTACATTATTAAGCAGTCGCGCAGCGATCTCCTGGGATGGCCATGCACCAAGTCCGCAGTCAGGTCCGGCATACTTGATCCGGTCACCGAACATTGAATAGGCGTTCTCAAGCCGTTTTGTGATAACTTCCGGGGTTTCCATACCTGTGACGATCTCCAGCAGGCGCGCCGGTTCTTTCCAGACATTGGTATTGTATTTTTCATTGAGAACTGCTGCAAGATTGAAAATATCTGTGCGCGCAATCCCTACGCGCAGGAACGAATCCGAATCTTCCAGGACCTTCCTGTCTACAAGGTCAAGATACGAGGGACTGGCTGCCGATTCCACTCCGATAACACTGATGGTAGGGGTGTCGCATGCAAGCTTGTAGTGCAGGGGTGAATGCAAGTGGATCTCAACATCTGCCCCGTGTTTGCTTGCCGACTGCGAAGCAGTTGCCAGTGCATTGATAAGGTCAGAGTCATCGAACATCACCTGTGGATTTATGCCGATACTTGGCTCATCAATGGAAACGGTTTTGATATTGAAATTGTTTGCAGATTTCATGGAATTTTTGACGAACCTGTTCACACTCACAGCCAGCAAGTTCAGGATATCGCTATAATCCGTGCCTCCGAACTCCCTGAGATATAGCTCAAGCGGACCTGTGATGCATATGCGTATGTCAAGTTTCTTGCCGTGCTCCTGCCTGTACTTTGCAGCCACGGCCTCGATCGCTTCAAGTTCCAGTATACGCGCGCAGTCTTCCCTGACCTTGAACGGCTCTTCGGCGCAGTCGGGGTTGTTAATAATAGACAGGAACTGTTCATTCATATCCTGATACTGCGGATATGTGGGAACATGTACCCCCGCATCGATCTTTTGCTGGAAACTGTTATTTATTATCGAGAAAAGTTCTTTATCGTCTGAACGGGTGGAGAAAGCATTGTTGATCCATTCTTTTGTCACGCCGTCGGGAAGCGGATAACTACCAATGTCATCGAAGATTATGCCTGTCATGGTCTTCTGGTTGGCTGGGATGTGATTTATAGGTTTGGCGCGCGCGATGCAGGGTCATGATTATGGCGTTAACCTGATACCTGTGTCAATAAAGTCAGGCATACTAACATCTCAGTTGTGATATTTCTTTTCGATACAAAGATATAAGTCTTCTGAACACATTTTAATTTTATATGGACAGACAATATTGTAAACACAAGAAGTGAAACAAATTATGAAATAAGGATATGACAATAAATTTGATCAGGGGTTGGATGATTATAAATATTTTTGGTCCTAAATATAATATATGGATGATCTGGTCCGAGTTCGTATAACCCGACGGTATCGAGGATTTTCTCGTAGTACATAATCTATAAGATTTTGTAGTCCGAGTTAATTCGACCGCAGGGGGGATTTTCTCGTTGTATATAATTTGTAAAATTATGTAGTCCGAGTTAATTCGACCGCAGGGAGAATTTTCTCGTTGTATATAATTTGTAAAATTATGTAGTCCGAGTTAATTCGACCGCAGGGAGAATTTTCTCGTTTCATCGAGAGTTACGAAATAATATCAAAGCAAGTGTAATTTAAAGTTTTGCAGTGGGGCATAACCAATGACAACAATTGAAACCAAAAGCCTATCAGATTCAGCAAAAACCAAATGTTTTGGCGTTAGTGTTGCCGATATCATGTCAAAAGATGTTATCACTTTCGCAGAAGACGACCCAGTTGAAGATGTGATAGGGATATTTGAAATGCACCATTTTCATACATATCCGGTCTTAAGCGCCAATGGTGAACTTGTGGGTACTATCGACCAGAATATTGTACTGGAAGTGCTGCTGTTCAATCGTGTCCCCAGAACCAGGCATACCCACCTGGCTGCGATCAGGTCGCTTGGTGAAGATGCAAAAGGTATCATGATGCCACATCCGGTAACCATTTCTTATGATACTGACCTGTACAATGCTGCTGACATGATGCTAAAGCATTACATCGACCGTGCCTGCGTGACCGATGACGGAAAACTGGTTGGTATCGTATCAAAACGGGATGTCATAAACGAAGTTTACAGAACAAGGGGCACGGGTTAAATGGAAGATCTACTTCTGCTCCTTCTCATTGTGTTCTTAGCAAAAGTTTTCGGGGAAGTCATTGAAAGAGCAGGTTTTCCAGCGATATTGGGGGAAATTTCGGCAGGAATTGTGATTGGTGTATTGTTTATAGAACCTGATAGCGAGGTGCTGTCATTCTTTGCCGAACTTGGTGCGATATTCCTGCTGTTTACGGCAGGCTACAGGGAAGTCCATATCGCACAGCTGCGGAGTGCATCCGGAAAAGCACTTATCCCGACAATCTCACAGATGTTTTTTGCATTCGGTTCTGGTTTCCTGCTTGGATTGGTATTCAATCTTGGATTTTTGCAGAGTATTTTCATGGGAGTTGCATTCAGCCCGACAAGTATCGGGGTCGTGGTCAAGACATTGATCGATTTTGACTATCTTTCAAGCCGGCCCGGAACAATGATGCTAACCTCTGCCATATTTGATGATATCATAGGCATCTTCCTGCTCTCGATCGTAGTAACAATGGCAACATATAACCAGGCCCCATCCGGCATGCAGATACTTATAATTGCAGCAAAACTTGTTGGGTACATGGTCATCATGGGTTTCCTTGGCTTAAAGGTGTTCCCGCGCCTTTTTACCTGCGTCCAGAAAATGCATGTCAAGGAATCAATTTTTGCATTTGTGATAATAATAGCACTCTTTTCAGCCTATCTTGCAGAAGTGTTCGGGCTGCATGCTGTGATCGGGGCATTCATAGGTGGTCTTCTTATATCGGATATCCCGCTTGCAAAGATCAGTAATGTACAAAGCAAGGTGAGCGGTCTTGCCTATGGGATTTTTGTCCCGATCTTTTTTGCATTTATCGGAATGTCTGTTGAACTTGAAATAGTAAAAACATCCGGCCTATTCATTGCTCTTGTGGTTGTACTGGCACTACTGGGAAAACTTATAGGCGGTTTTATCGGAACAAGGCTGATCGGCTTTGATTACCATGACAGCCTGGTATTCGGTCTGGGTATGATGCCGCGGGCTGGTGTTGAACTTGTGGTCATATCAGCTGGCAGGACCATGGGCATCATCGGGGATGAAGCTTTTTCTGCAATAGTGCTGATGGTAGTTATCTCAATTATTGTTTCGCCGATACTTTTGAAGGTGGCGATCATGAATAAGGGGATCTTTGGGCGGTCTGCGAATTGACTAAACAATTTGTGGTGTATTCACGATGTATTGAGCCTTTCCAGCTATGTATTTGACGTAGAGTCGAGAATGTACTTTTCACAGGAGTGGATATGGAATACGCCGCTTGCGCGGTTATTGCACCGTTTTTACTTTCAACTCAAGCAATTACATTTGCGGATATCGGTAATGTAGACATAAAAAGTGTATTTGCTTAGCGATCTTTGATGTCAAAACAATACGCCGGAGGTACGCATTCCCAAACCACTGGCGCGAACGATGACGTTTTCTCGTTGTATATAATCTAGAATTATATCGTCCGAGTTAATGCGAGTATAACGTGGGTTTTCTAGGAATGATTGGAATGGGCCGCTTGAGGCTGTATTGCTGCGCGGGGTTTCGCAATATGGGCTATGCATCGAGATTTTATCGAAACCATCCATACAAACACCAAAAAGGAACAACTTCCGTCTTTTATTATTTCCCGATCAACATCTCCAGGTACGATACCCGTATCGAATCCCCCTCACCAATACCCAATCTCTCCAAAAACCCAAACACTCGCGCCCTGTGGTGGTCCACATCCGATCCTGGCCCCACCATCGTCTCGACCTCAATGAACTCGCCAAGCCCATCAACCGAATCAAGACATATTGTAAAATTTTCAAACTCAAAAAGCGCGCGCGTTTTCTTAACTACTCCCGATTCCACAAATCCAAGAGCAAGCAGAATATTGCGCATGATCGCAGCATCAACCCCTGTCTCGAACTCCTCGCGTGTCTTGGAAACGGTGTCAAGTTTCTTGCCTTTGTAAGTAAGAACCGCGTGACCGTTCACAATACGAATCCGAAGTGCCTCGTCAGTAATTGAAAAATCGCGGTGTGGGGCATTATAATACGTATCACAATGATGTTCCACACCAGTTACACACGCACCAAGTTCCCTGAGCAGTTCCTTTACCCGCTCATGGCTGGCGCGTGCTTTAACTTCTATTTCTATCATACATTCATATCATATTCAGGCATGAACTTGGTACCGTAATATATCATACCCCTATCGCTGCCTTCACCGAGTTTCCTGAAAACAGGCTTGACCCTCATTCCAATTTTCATCTCCTCGGGTTCGGCTACGATCTGGCTTGTAAGTCTTGGTCCTTCGTCCAGTTTTACGATTGCAAGTACATACGGGGTCTGATGCTCAAATCCTTCTGCTGCCGCGTGAATAATGGTATAGGTCACAATTTCCCCGGTGCCCTTGAACTGATAGGATTTAAGTTCACCATCCCGCCTGCATGTAGGACACATATTTCGCGGAGGATAATAATACTCCCCGCATTCCTTACAATACGTACCAATCAGGTTGTACCTGTGAACCTGTTTTCTCCAGAACCTTGCAACTGACATAAGTATCACCTCTCCCTCGAAAGAATATGTATCACAGCAGTTGCACCGGATCCACCTACATTATGGGTCATTCCGATCCCTGCCCCGTCAACCTGCCGCTTGCCTGCCTCTCCGCGCAATTGCTGGGTGATCTCCACAGCCTGTTTGATGCCTGTCGCACCAACCGGATGACCGCATGCCTTTAGTCCTCCGGATGTATTCACAGGGATCCGCCCACCGATTGCGGTCTCTCCTTCTGCTGTTACCCTGCCGCCTTCGCCTTTTTTTGCAAACCCAAGGTCTTCAATAGCACATATCTCTGCAATAGTAAAACAGTCATGCACCTCGACAAGATCAATGTCCGCAGGTGTAACCTTTGCCATCTTATACGCTTTTTTCGCTGCAGCCACAGTGGCATCCAGTGTGGTGATATCGCGACGGTCATGCAATGCGATAGTATCGCTTGCCTGTGCAGTCGCTTTGATATAGATAGGAGTGTCAGTATATTCGTGCGCAATATCCGCAGGTGCCAGGACAAGGGCAGAAGCCCCGTCACTGATCGGGGAACAATCAAAAATGTGCAACGGGTCAGCCACCATTATAGAATTCAAGACAGCCTCCACACTGATCTTGTTCTTATACTGGGCAATAGGGTTCATCGAACCGTTAAAGTGATTCTTGACAGCAACCTCTGCGAGTTGTTCGCTGGTAGTTCCATACTTGTGAATATGCAGGCGCGCGATCAGTGCATACAAGCCAGGGAACGTTGCACCCATGATGCCTTCCCATTCGCGATCAGCAGCCGCAGCAAGGGCAGTCGATGCACTTGATGCAGATAGATCAGTCATCTTCTCAACACCTGCCGCAACAACGATATCCTCATGTCCCGATGCGATCGCAAGTATGCCCTGGCGAAGTGCCAATCCCCCGGAAGCACATGCAGCCTCCACACGTGTTGCCGGTACATGAAGGTTCCTTGCAAGACCTGAATAATCAGCGATCAATGCACCCACATGCTCCTGGTCTACGAATTGTCCGCCACTCATGTTCCCGATATATATACTGCTGATATCCTCTCCGGAAACACCTGCATCCTTGAGCGCTCCGACACCTGCTTCCACAAAGATGTCCCTGAATGAGCGTTCCCACATCTCACCAAAATTCGTGTTTTTTATTCCAATGATTGCTACGTCTCTCATGATTGACACCTTATGCGAGTTTTATCTTACCTTTATGTTTGGCGTACATTGCATAGTCCATGTATATCGGATGCTTCAACAGGTCTTCTACAGTCGGCGCACCATTCCGGATATCTTCGATCCTGTCTGTCACCGTAATGCTGAAAGCATCACCACCTGCACCGGACCCAAAGGCGGTGGCAAATATCCGATCACCCGGTTCTGCCAGGTCAAGTGTAGCTGCAATGCCCATCATACATGAACCGGAATAGGTGTTTCCAAGTCTTGGCACAACCAATCCCGGTTCGATCTGTTCTTTACTGAACCCTAACATCTTTGCAACGCGCGACGGGAACTTTCCATTTGGCTGGTGAAATACAGCATAATCGTAATCAGAAGGTTTTGTATCGATCTTTTCCATGAGTCCGTTCGCAGCACTTGTCACATGCCTGAAATAACCAGGTTCACCTGTGAAACGACCGCCGTGTTCAGGATACGGCATACCTTCCCGTCTCCAAAAATCAGGAATATCTGTTGTAAATGAATATGTATCTTCAATGATCGCCACAAGTTCTGATTCCTTCTTCCCGATAAGATATGCAACTCCACCTGCTGCTGCTGTATATTCAAGAGCATCACCCGGTGCTCCCTGTGACACGTCTGCGCCTATTGCAAGACCAAGATCTACCATGTCCGACCCTACAAGGCCCATACATGCCTGGATCGCAGCAGTACCCGCTTTGCATGCGAATTCAAAATCCGCAGCAGTCATTACAGGGGTAGCGCCGATAGCCTCGGCAACGATCGTACTTGTGGGTTTAACAGCATAAGGATGACTCTCTGACCCTGTGTAAACAGCACCGATACGCTGTGCATCAATATCACTTCGTATGATTGCAGACCTTGCGGCTTCCACTGCTATGGTCGCTGTATCCTCATCAAGATCCGGTACGGACTTTTCATTGACCATCAGACCTGCAATAAGAATCTCTGCATCATCCCCCCAAACACGGGCGATGTCTTCTACCTTTATTCTGTATCTTGGGATATAGGCGCCGTATGATACAATACCAACACTCATTTTCTTCACCTAAATTAAACTGGTTAAATATTTATTTCACGGTTTTATTCAACTGAACGGTACTTGCTATATTTTTTCAGGTTTTCTATCATTTCATCAAGGTCCATTGTGGTCGCAAGAAGTGGGATCCTGTCAATCTCTGCCATCTTTTTAGCCATAGGGTCAACTTCATTCCCGCGGAGCCCATGAATCACAACAACACCCGGTTTCAGGTTTGTAACACGAATTGCAACCATAGGGGATTTGCCAGTGGATACTTTTGTAAAGATCATTGCACGTTCCGTGCTCCAGCCGTAAAGGTTTTGGAACTCATGTGAAGAGAGTTCAGTGATCGCTTTTTTACTATCTATTACTGTAAAACCGTACAATGGTTTCTCAATTCCCTTGTATACTATATCAGCCTCTATCAAAGTTGCCAGTTTTGCAACCTGTATTGGGTATGTGTATTCATATGTGGTGTACACAGCCTTTGATGTGGCCTCTGTATAAAGCATACCTTCGTATGCGTGTGTCTTCTGGCCACCTCGTTCGGAATCGATATCAAGCAAAGCCCGAACAATTTTACTAACAATCATCGTGCCCGGAGATTTTCTTCTCCCGCTTTCGTAATCGCTGATCACAGATGGCGACACATCCAGGTAACCGGAGAGGTCAGTCTGTGCAATCTCAAAGTTCAATCTCCATTTTTTCAATGCTTCGCCCGGTTTTTCTGACAGTGTAATCTCGCCTGCCATTTTTTCAGATATTTGCTGGCGAATACTGTCATGGGATTCGTTGCCTGTCATATTTCACTTTACATAGATGTGAGGTTTACATATATATTTAACGAATGCGAGTTCGTCCATTGCCGAAATATGTTTCTGCTTTCGTTTTTGTTTAATATCCAATCTTTTATAATATGCCTGCTATTAATTGTAAGACATGCTTCAACAAAATTATGATGTAAAGATGAATGTTTCGGACCTGCTCATGTATTTTCGTTGTCCCAGGCAGGTGTATTACCTGAACCGGGGACATGAACTCATGACAGGAATCACATTCCCATATATTGAAAGTTTGCTTCTAAAAGAACTTGCCCTGGCATATCCGGATATTGTCAGCGCGTATTCGTCAAACGACGAGGGTATGATCGAGAACCTTGAAACCGAACTCTGTCGTGTTTGTGACAATATTGAACTTATCCGCCCGGCTGAACTCGAAGGTGTATCTCCAGAACTCATGGAAGATGCAAGGACTGCGATTTCGGGATGTATAAGGGATATCGCCAATAACCTGGAATCAGCAATCTCACAGCATGGAAAAGAGGAGTTCACCAGTTGCATCGATCCTGTGAAAACCGATCCCATATTGTATTCCGGGCGCATGGGGCTGGCAGGTATGCCTGCCAAACTTGTGTGCCATGGTGGGAAAACTGTCCCGTCGATCATCAAAACCGGAAAATACCCGGAGAACGGAGTATGGAACAATGACAGGCTGCACGTCGCTGCACTTACAATGCTTGTTGAAGAGGAGTACGGAAAAACAGTTGAATATGGTTTTGTGGAATATGCAAGATATGGCATTGTCAGGAAAGTGATCGTTCGGGCTAATGACAGGCGCCAGATATTGAAGATCAAGAATCGTGTTGGAAAGATCAAAGACGGGACAATGCCTGATAAAAATGAAAGTAAACTTTGTGGGCATTGTAATTTTTTCGATATGTGCAGTAAGTGCAGCACGAAGGTGTCTCTTGCAGCGAAGTTCTTCTAAAAACTGGCACGTTGCCATAATCGATAATTTTTAAACCCATTGCAACCAATCTGTATTCCGGAGATAAGAACGTGTGTGTCAAATTTTTCCGTTGTTTTGGGTGTAATGCAACCTACCTGCCGCAAGAAGTGGAATCGCTTCCAATAATGCGGTGTGATGAGTGTGGTAGTGCACTTGATGCGGAATATGATTACGATTCTATCCGAAAAGAGATAATAACAGACAGTTTCAGGCGTGATACTCCGACCCACTGGAAATACTGGCCGTTTTTGCCGATATCAGACCTGTCTTCAGATGCGATAAAGGATAGTGCCCAATATTGTGAAGCAGTGCCGTCACCCGGATCAATTCACGTTTATTGTTCAGGATATCATAGTCTTTTTCCGGAATTTTTGAATTGCAGGATAGCCTCTACAATCAGCAAAAAATCGAAGTGTCAATCTTGGATTATAAAAAAACATAATTTCTCACCAAACTTTTAAAGACAACATTAATCCATATCATAACATTTACATGCAATGAATTCATTTGTGAGTGCTACTTGAATTGAATGTATAAACGCTACACTATTTATTCAACGATTAGATCATATTTTGAGGTAATAGAATGGAACTTCCAGTTGTACAATTACCAGATGTCCAGGCAAACAAACCTAAAATTCCAATTAATCTAACACGCGTTGGTGTCACTGATGTCAAAAAACTTGTTGAAATCAAACGAAATGACAAACGTCCGATCGTACTGCTCTCAACGTTTGATATTTTTGTAGATTTACCATCTGATCGAAAAGGTGCAAATCTTTCCCGGAATTTTGAAGCGATTGACGAAGTACTCGAAAAGGCTGTCAATATGCCGGTCTATGAGATCGAACAACTGTGCAGCGACGTTGCACGAAGTTTATTGAACCGTCATGAATATGCAACCCGTGCAGAAGTTATCATGAAAAGCGAATATGTTGTCAAGAGAGAATCACCCACAACAAAAATGGAATGTCAGGAAGTTGTCGACATCTTTGCCGAATCCGTAGCCATAAGGGAAATGGATGGCTTTATTGCGATCACAAAACTCATCGGTTCAGAGGTTACAGGAATGACTGCGTGTCCATGCGCACAGGAGATTATGCGGGAGAAAGCACAAAACGAATTACTGGCTCTCGGGGTCAATGACCGGATAGTTGCAAAATTTTTGCACAATGTCCCGATGGTAACCCATAACCAGAGAGGACGAGGTACCATATCAGTCGAAGTTGAAGGCAACATTGATGTATCTCTCGAAATAATAATAAAGATTATCGAGAACTCTATGAGTTCAAGCATCTTTGAATTATTAAAAAGGTCGGATGAAGCGGCTGTTGTTGAAACCGCACACAGGAATCCAAAGTTTGTTGAAGATTGCGTACGTACTATGGCACAAAAGGTAGTTCAACAATTCACATATCTACCTGATGATGCAATAATTACTATCAAACAGATAAATGAAGAAAGTATCCATAGGCATAATGCTTTTGCAGAACGTGTTGCTACTATCGGGGATTTGCGAACTGAAATTCGTCAGGGATGCGATGGAAAGATATTAATCTAATAAAATATAAGCAATGCATAATCATGATAGAACATTGAGGTGAAAAATATGTGCAGTGTTGGAGATTCGTTTGACGTAAATATAGAAAATAAGTTGCCTGTAAAGGAATACATTTGCAATGATTGTAAAAACCAGTTTAAGGGAATTGGCAAAAGCGTCATGTGTCCCTCCTGCCAATCCAGGAATGTAGCAGATTTTAATAAATAATTGGCAATGCCACTAATTTCATAGATAACTTCAAGATGAAAGATTTAACATTTGATAAGAACATTTCACTTGACAATAGTGAAATGCTTCTTTTGTGCGGCAAATCCGGAACGATTGCAATTGTAAAGGTCGGACCGCGCAGCCAGTTTTTTTTAGAAACCGACGATGAGGAGATTGTACTGGGACTTGATCCAAATGACCTGATCGTTGCCTCCGCTTTTTCAACCGGGAAATTATATGAGGATGGGCTTAAGTGCGTTCTTTACATGGTCCGGGAACTCAAGTCACCTTTGATCGTTCTTCCAAAGAACCACAAAGCGTCAGCAAGACTACCGATTGTTGTATCTGCAGGAGAAAGAACTGTGATAAATTGTAATATCACACCCGGAACGCACCCAAACCAGGATGTGCTTTGCGGATCAGGTGAGTTCAATGGACTTGAGGCTACAGGTACATCTAAAGGAGTTAAATTAAAAAATTGTCCACAGTGTGAGATGACAAGGGTTAAATTTAAAGTCTGACCCACCATTTATTCCATTATAAATTGTGGAAAATATGTATACTGTACATCATTGTAATTGTATAATTTTGATTGTATGATATGTGTACAACAAAATATATGGCATAATAATAAATCAGAGGTAATTATCATGGACGATTCAGAAATAATTGAAGCCAATGACATGAACGGAACAGTTATTGAGATCGGAACTCGTGTGAAATACATAAACACCGATACCGTTGGTGTTGTTACTGATATCAAAAGAGATTCAGACGGAGATTGGGCATTGGTTGACAAGACCGACCTGTACTATAATGTAAAGGCACTTGAAGTGACGGATCCTGTGGAAAAAACAGAGATCCATGAACATGAAATGACAGTAACCGATGCCGCACAGTATCTTAGAAAACGGTCCGAAGCTCTTGGTTCCCAAAAGCCAGAGGACATTTCACAGGTCACTGGCGGAGGTTGAACAATACCGATACCAACCCTCTTTTTTATAGTATATAGAGGCTGTCCTGCAATTCAAAAATTCCGGAAAAATAAGGTAAAATATAGATTTAAATACAAAAAGAAGGATCGATATTGTTGAATATCGTAATTATTGGACAGCCTCTATAATCTATAAGATCATGTTGTCCGAGTCAATCCGATCGTAGGGTGGATTTTCTCATATTTTTAGAATATAATTCAACTCTTTTTCTACTTTGGGAATATAATTCAAATTAATCCCGACATTTTAAGCAGCGTCAGCGAACGAATCCACTCACCTTTTGGTTCGCGCGACGTCCCCACAACCAGCCGTTTCATATCCCCTACCTGCTCAACCATGCCCCGGGCTTCAATAACCTCACCAACAAGCGCCTGACCTGCGTATGTGTGGGTATATGAGAGCACATGATCAATATCTTCATGGTCAACCTTATACACCGAAGGGGTATCAAAAGCAAGATCGGCATTCGTGACTGTGGCTTCAATCTTCATAGTACCGATATCCTTGCCGCGCGGCATCGGTTCCTTGATCTGGCTCCAGTCGCGCACGAACAGGAGGTCAAAATATGTACCATCCACCATACCACGATTGCCTTTTCGCTTCTCATGCAGTATGAATTCATCAAAAGGTATCTCCGGTATCCGTTTATCATAGATGCGCTGCCACATCGCATCATCAATGTCTTCGATGATGCTTCCCTTTAACATTGCAACCGCAATAGCATTACGCGCTGTGAACCAGTCATTCCCATACACCACAAAATCAATATCAGAAGTCTCATTTTGCAATCCTGGTAGCAAAGAGCCTGTGACACCCATCCGGGAAAGTGGTATGCCCGCATCCTGTAATGTCCCCACGATCACAGCAACCCTGTGATCGGTCTTGACAAGATAAGGAATGCAATCATTCGGATGCAACAGGTGTTTGATCTCGTTCTCAGGAACCACATGCACATCCTGTACCCATTCGGGCCTGTTTTTGCGCATAAATTCAAAAGCAACGTCAAAATCATATTTCTTATAGTGAATGCCTCCAAGTTCCCGCTCACCATTCTCATCAGGAACATACCGAAATGTCGATCGTATACCGTCCGGATGGAAATAATCTGCGACTGCAAATATCCAGTCGTCCTTTGTAATAATAAAATCCCTGAGCCTTGTTTTGATCATAATCCTCAATCCCGATAAATAAATCATATCGTATTTGTTTAGCGATTTTTTACGCCGAAGCAATACGCCACGCCAAATCAATACGCCGAAGCAATACGCCACGCCAAAGCAATACGCCAAAGCAATATGCTAAAGCAATACGCCAAATCAATACGCCGAAGCAATACGCCACGCCAAAGCAATACGCCAAAGCA
>DQIP01000209.1 GCA_020793565.1 Candidatus Methanovorans sp. | reverse complement strand
TCATTTCTTCAATCCATTTCTTCATAGCTGAAGTCACAGCATTTCCAAGATAGCCTTTCTTTTTAGAGTATATTTTCTGTGCAAGTGCCCTGAACTGTTGTTCAACGTCATTATCTATGCTTATTGTCATAGTTCCCATGTTTATATATTTATAGGATTGATGTATTTAAATGTTGAGATTATATAATTATGAAAAATTCAGGATTGCCACACAACAAAATTCATCTTAATAATTATAACCTGTAGATCTGCTGCGGTTGGGATAATCCATGGTCAATACAACTTCAGTAGCCTGGGACATGATAATACCCCACAGTTCTGCTGTGGGGAGTTTCATTTGCAGATTTGACACCTATGGATTAAATTATGCGGAGTTACGGCAAATAATAAAAAGTCTCTCAATTAACATGGCTTTGCTTTAAATACAAAAAAAACAATTATATTTTACAAAATACTAACGAAAACTAAATCGACCATCTTACCTACAAACTATATGATCTGACCTCCGATGAGATCAAAATTGCCCAAAGTCCTATGGGGAAATAAGTCGTTGCCGGACAGGATGAGCGGAATTTCCAGTATGTGGTACAAGATAGCGTCGAAATCCTGTCCAACCTGTAAATCCAGTCAAAAAATTGCCTGAATAGTGTGTATATGTTCCAAAAGGTACCACTAAGGTTAAGGTTATGATCGAATATGAATGAACGTTGTATTTTCATTTAACAGGTACTTGCAAAAGAATAACCGGAAATGCTCATCATATTTGAATACCAAGATCTCAGGTATGGATACCAGGACAACATTAATCGAGGTTAAAAGAAATCCAGTGGTACTTTATAGGTAAAAACTGGATTTACACAAATAGTCATGTGAGGATTACAATGGATAAAGATAAATTATACAAATTAAAGTCAGAGGCTGTTCACTTAAAACCAATAATCAATATTGGGAAGAATGGTATAACAGATGCTGCTGTGGAAGAATTGAAAAAACAGATCAAGGCAAACCGTCTTGTCAAAGTAAAGATGTTAAAAAGCGCAGGTATGGATGCCAGAACCCTCGCACAACAGGTTGCAGATGCTACCAAGACAACACTGGTCGAGGTAAAGGGAAATACGGTGGTACTTTACAGATGAAAACAGGTTTTTTTAGTATACAAGAGACTGTCGGAAAAGTCCATATTTGGAGAGTTTTCAACTTGTTGAATAAATTTCTCGCTACGCAGCATAGCGTTTTACTTGAGGATATTAATCAAACTGTTCCGATTTCACCACTTTTACGACAGTCTCTACAATGTATTAAATTAGATTTGTAACATTGTATACTTAAATAAATTCAACTAATTTAGAATTTTCTGAAAAATGAAACAAAACAACCTAAAACATATCTATGGAATTCTTCTTGGTGAATTTGGTCATCAGGACTGGTGGCCGGCTGAAACTCCTTTTGAAGTGGTCATCGGTGCTGTGCTTACACAGCAGACCAGATGGACAAATGTCGAGCAAGCAATAGCGAACCTCAGGGAACACGGATTACTGGAGCCCGAAACCCTCGCACAGGCCGATGTGAATTTGGTCGAAGAACTTGTTCATTGCTGTGGTTTTTATCGCCAAAAGGCAGCCCGCCTGAACAATATCGCAAAATATTTTGCAGATATTGGTATGGGAACAGTGTTCGACGTACCCACTGATAAACTCAGGTCTGAAATGCTCTCGCTAAATGGTATCGGAAATGAAACTGCTGACAGCATAGTACTCTATGCTGCAAACAAACCAAAATTCGTGATCGATGCATATACTACACGCATCATGGATTGTCTTGGGGTCAATGGCAATTATATGAAGTTGCAGGAACTCTTTGAGCAGGAATTGCCAACAGATGTTGACCTGTATAAAGAATACCACGCATTGATCGTTGAATTTGCAAAAACATATTGCGGCAAGAAACGTTGCCCAGAATGTCTGCTTGTACCAGATGCTACGAAAGTAGAGGCACAGGAAAATGGATAGTAATACCTACTCTAGAATTCGTGATTCACTGGGTTCCCACAGGGATATTGAGCGTGTCACGCGTGATTTCTCGCAGCCTGTCGGTGTGATCTCTGCAATTCTGGGTCAAAAGATCGTGTCAAATGTTAAACAAATACACGGTCGTATCAAGAGTCAGAGTAAAAAGCATGTAATTGCATGGGATCGGGGAGACACCATTCTAAATATTGCAAACAAGAATGAAATCCCAGCCACGCTAATGGCTTCTATGATATTGAAAGAGATGGGGCACTCGAAAAAGTACATCAGCAGGATGTTCAAAGACACAAACAATATTCAGGATAAACGTATCAGGGATGAGATCGTACAGGCACTGAATTCGGATCATTTCTTCTCCCCGCGAGCCCACCTGATACAGGTTGAAAAAGCTAAAATGGGGGAGAACATTATTGAAAAATGGCTGGAAAGCCACAACATTGGATATCGCAATGAGACCGAACTTCGCAATAGCGGTATGGCCAGAACACCTGATTGTGTACTCGATACGACCCTGGCAATTAATGACAAGGAAGTGTCATGGATCGAGAGTAAAGCACTCTTTGGGGATGAAAACGAGCACAAGTATTATTCCAACAAACAGTTCAGGTACTATGAACAGGAATACGGGGCTGGGATGGTGGTTTACTGGTACGGTTATCTCGATTCCATCACTCTGGACGGTCATCTCATTAAAAACCATGAGTTCTTTGACGGGGCATCTGCTGATGTGCAGGCGCTTTTGAACCTTGGTTGTTATTGGTAATCGATAATCTATTTTTGATAACTCATCTTGCAGATATTGCCGATGTGTTCGTGATCGGATCCTTCTCGACCACAAATACATGATCTGCCGAATCGATCAATGATTCGTCATGTGATACGATAAGTATCTGGCCTACCCCGATATCGCGCATCATATCAATGAGTTTTATTAACTGCTGGACGTGTCCGCGGTCTAAAAATACAGTTGGCTCGTCCAGTATCAATGGTGGCAGGGCCGTGCCACGTGATACGCCGCCTACACCCAGCGATAGCAGGCGATATATTGCACACCGCAGCACCAGGTTGAATATCGCACGTTCGCCTCCACTCAATAGTTTTGGTTCAAGAGTCGTTCCGTCCTTCTCATACACTATGAGATTGTATTCTGCATCCATTTTGATATGGGAATATGCATTATTTGAATACATGAACGAGAACATCTCATTAAGTACCGCATCCAGGGCACCTATGTTTCGTGTACGAAGCTCTGCACGTATGCGCAGGTACATGTTTTCAAGGGACGTGGCATCCCTGTACACAGCATGCAGGTAATCCGACTTGTTCTTCAGTACCTTCAGGTTATCTTCAAGTGAAGACAGACGTCTTATCTCATTCTCCAGCCGCCCTACAT
The DNA here is from genome assembly GCA_020793565.1 of Candidatus Methanovorans sp. Lineage (GTDB taxonomy): Archaea > Halobacteriota > Methanosarcinia > Methanosarcinales > Methanosarcinaceae > Methanovorans. Next base: position 18,395 of record DQIP01000209.1, on the reverse strand, counting down.
CTTTTTGCACATTATCTTTTTCACGGGACATATTCCTGATCTGAACTCCGATATTTGCATATGCACTCTCAAACTGTTTGCTCTTTGCTCGCAAGTCGTTAATATCAATAGTACCGATATTTTTGTTAACCTCCACAAGACGTTCCTTGCGCTCGTTTACCTGGCTCTCAAAAAGCCCGATCATAGTCTGGATATCGCCAATCTTGCCATCGAGTTGCTTGATGGTATCCTGTGATTTATCAAGTTCTGATATATTATCTTGTATTTTTTTAGCGATGCGGAGGGACTCTTTGGTTTTTGCATGTTCGCCTTTAGCGCCATCTTTCTCTTTTATTAAGTCGGATATTTCCATATCAGCCTTATCGATTGCCAGCACAAACCCGGACTTGCGTCCATCAAGTTCAACGGCTTTTCCCTCTTCCCCGGCAATCCGGGCATTATAATCATCAAGCAACTTCCGGGAGGTTTCGACCTTGCTGCTGAGAAGTTCTATGTCCCTGATACAATTGGCAATCGTCTTTGCATGTGTTTTTAGTGATTTTACACGCTCTACTTTTTCATTAATTTCAACTTGTTTAGACCTGATATCCGAGAGTTCGCCATTTAATTGTAACTGTTGTTTTTCGTCTTCTGCGGTTGTTTCCCCTATACTCGAACCTTTGAGGTCCTGTCCACACGTCGGACACATCCCTTTTGCCAAAAGGTTTTTGCTTTTTTTAATCCTTTTGTTAAATTCAGTTATCAGGGTCGATATCTCACGTTCCCTGCCGTGCAGTTTTTGCTGCTGATCAGTCAGAAGTTCCATTATGTCTTCAATATTGTCCAGTTTTTCAACCGTAAATCCAAGAGATTCAACCTTTCCAACCGCAACTTGCCGTTTTTCATCCAGCACTTTTAACGAATCACCTGATATTTCAATTCCCTGCTGCGTTGAACTGATGTCCCCTTTTAGTTCCTGAACTGTTTTCCGGATAGCAGAGAGTTGTTTTTCCATATCCTTTACTGACTCGCGTTTAAGTGCCATGCCATTTTCAAGCAACCTGTGTTTGCCTTCGATGGTGCTGACATTGTCGCGCGTGCGTCGCTCATCCTCTTCCATCTCCAAAACCACTGCCTTGATATCGTCATCATCAAACCCGATCTCTTTTTTGAGCCCTGTGGTATCGGCTTTAATACTCCGGATGGTCGTGTTCTTTGACAAAATGTCATTCCGGATTGACTCTATCTTTTTAAAAGCGGCAGTTTTCTTAGCATTAAACTCTATTACCTGGGAATTGATGGAATCCTTTGTAACAGAAAGCGCTGAATACTCTGAAATCGTTTTGTTGTATTCATTCATCTTTGACTTTGCAGCATCTTTTTTTATGTCAAGTTCGTCGATCTTTGCCTGAATACGAACCGACATTTCCCTTGAACGATTCAGTTTGTCATGTGGTTTTTCGCTATCGATCTTATCGATCTCGGCTTGTACATCCTTGGCCTTTTCCCCAACATCACGCTTAAGTCGCCCAACACCCACACGCGCGCTGCCGGCACGCTCGCGATATTCCTCAAGCCTGCCAAGTTGCAGCAGGTCATCGATCATACGCTGGCGGTCTTTGGGTTTTGCGTTTATCAGCACATCGATCTCACCCTGCCTGATATACACACAATTCGTGTAGGCTTTCTCGTCCATATTGAGCAGCGCGCGCACAGCATCGTATGTTTGTGTCGCCTGGTCTACCAGTATCTCACCATCAACTGTCAGGACTGATCCGGAACTTGAAGCATTACCTGTTTTAGGATTGTAACGATATCCCTGCTTAATGACATACTCCCGCCCGTTCTGTTCAAATTCGAGCATGATCGCGGCCTTTGTCTCACCTTTATGTATCATGTCAGCAAGTACGAAACCGGGTGATAATGTCTTGCTGCCAAATAGACCGCTAAAACAGGCTTCGAGCAGACTTGACTTACCGCTTCCATTCACACCAGATACAACAGTCACACCGCTGTCAAAGGAAATATCAAGATTTTTGTAACTCCTGATATTTTCAATTTGCAGCCGCTTCAGTTTCATATGTAATCCCCCAGATTGTACTGCTTCGGCACAGAAGTGGTCTTTTTAGTGCCGTACTTTGCTTTTACTTTTACAGTTCCTTTGTCTGTGGTTTCTTCGTCTGTAGCCTGTTCATCCGTATTTTCAACCATGCCTTCATCAATGCATTGGTTTTCGGGTACTTCTTTACCAATGTTCATTTCATCGTTTGCTTCGACTACTATTCCATGTGCATTTTTCGCATCATCAGCATTTTTCACAACTGCGCCCATATCCGCTTGTCCGGATGCAGTTTCTCCTGCCATCGCCTCCGACACCAATTCCTGCCTGGTATTTGGGATCGGATCTGTGAAATCCATGCCCTCGACCAGTTTACCGATACGCACTTCGGTCTCGACATCGATCTTGGTCTTGACGATAACCATATCCCTTACAAGTTCATCAATTACCAGGCCTGCGTCGGTGAGATCCATTTTTTTAATCTCTTCTTTGACTGCCTCATCGGGGTCAGAAAATGAAACACTGACCTGTGTGCTGTCTATGAGCCCATCGCCTGCGCGCATATCCCGAATTCTTGGAACCAGCGCGCCCTGACCTAATAAAAACTCCTCAACTTCGCTGAAGGATACTGCAATATCAGGGTTCCCTGATATATCTACAAATGCAACCTTGTCCGACACATCATGCTCTTTGATATCAGAAAATATCTTCTCATGCGCTTTTAAATCATCCCCTAACAGCACATCGATAAACTCAAATTCACGTGTCTGGATATTACGCCGACTGATATCAATACCTGAACTATTTATTGTGATAATGTTGTATGATCGCGTTTCACGCTCTGCAGCACTGTTACGTTCAGTGCTTCCGCAATAGGTTACCCAGGTGTCCCCGACCTTTGTTTTCTCATATTTGTGGTAATCCCCGAGCAACAGCGCGTGAACTTTAAAGGGAAGTGACTGTATCACTTCTTCACAGTCCCATTCGCCAAACGCAAACGGATTCATGAGCTGGTGCATCACAAGTAAATTGTATTCATATCTGGACTGTGCCCTGTGCCCTGCATCGTCAAAGATCGAATAATCAAAAAGCGGTATCTTTGATTTCGCCACACTGTCGAGACCATACACCGCCACCCTTTCCACCTCATAAGGCACTGTGCCAAGCCGGATTGCGATTCCCATATTCCGGAACAGGTCAAGCCACTGTGTATGCTGCTTGCTCTCGTGGTTTCCTACAATTGCCAGAAAGGGGATATCTGCACTTTTAAGCCTTGAGAGAATGTTCATGGTATCCATGACATCATCAAGTGTGGGATTCCTCGAATCGAACAGGTCTCCCGCATGGACAACAGCATCAATTTTCATCTCAATGGCATCATCTATGACCGCAGAGAACGCATCCAAAAAATCCTGCCTGCGTACATCACTGTGATACTGGCGGTAACCGATATGGGTGTCTGCGGTATGAAGTAATTTTATTTCACGGTTCATGTTTGGCTTTATTATGTTTGTATTTGATATTAAATTGCTGTATTGGATGTTTAGTTGAGAAGTGCATCTCGGCGCATAATACAATATGGACATAATAGTAAATAGTTCCTAACAGGCTATCCCAAAAAACAATTTTCAACAACATTATAAAGTTCTAAGAATTTTCAACACTTGAAGTCCATACCATTTTTTTTCTTTATGTATTCTGAGGCTTTCCTTCAATTCAAAAATTCAGGGAAAACAAGGTAAAATATATATTTAAATACAAAAAGAAGGATAGATATTGTTGGATATCGTAATAATTGGACCGCCTCTTCACTCTAAAATATAATCAGATGATTGATTTGCCAACATCCTGAGTATTTATGTAATTTGATGTTTATTATTTATCTCTCATTCTGCAGGTATCTACAAAGTAACTGCTCAACCATCTTTGAGACCGGACATCGATGGCGAAAAACCACATATTTGTGTATGGGATGATGCATTTTTTATCGCGCGTTTATTATAAAATCATGTACTTCCAACTTCGTAAAAATACAAAATTATCACATATATACATTTCGAACGGATGTCCTTTGATGCCATATGTATATAATTATCAATAAGTGATAATATTCTACTGTTATGAAAAAATTACGCAATATAGCACCTTGCTCGCAATGTTTATATACTATATTACTGTTGTGTCTGCGCTGCACTCAACATGACTGGATGCACTATATGGTGATAAGATATCTACAGTCAGATATCACCATCGAAGTGGGCTCGTAGCTCAGTCAGGCAGAGCGTCTGGCTTTTAACCAGACGGCCTAGGGTTCAAATCCCTACGAGCCCGCTTAATCAATATATCTTAATTAACGGCGAATACCAGCCATAATTCAGTCACAAAAGTTTTAGGATCAAAAAAAGTATCGTTTTTATCAGGATAATGTTACAGGGAGGAGAATAATTTGAGAAAATTCCGTTTGCTCGACCACAATTCAGTCCCAAAGCACGAAATAATGCAAGAAGACGAGATTAAAGTATTATTAAATACCTATCAAATAGATAAGGAACGGTTACCAAAGATAAAGGGGATTAAAAAAAGTGTCGAAAAAGTGGGCAAAAAAGTGACCAAAAAAGTGGGCAAAAAAATCTCTGACAAAGGCGTTGATCCTGTCGTAATTGAACTTGGGGCAAAAATCGGTGATGTTATCAAAATTACACGAATCAGTCAAACTGCAGGCGAATCACTATATTACAGGCTTGTAATTGAGTAACACAGGGGAGTTGACATTTATCAGGTGTTATTGCCGATTTTATATCGATAAATTTGAATATAAACTGTAATATTTCCAATTTTAATATTTTCAATATTAGCATTTTCAATGTTAAAATTTCCAATTTTAACATTTCCAATTAACCATAAAATTCATAGTATAAATTTAAAGGGGTGCTACCAACGTTAGATATCAATGTTTTGTCAGAATCTTATTTTACACGAGATCAGATTGTAAAGCATCATATAGATTCCTATGACAAGTTTTTGGATTCCGGACTGCAAAAGATTATTGATGAGCAGTCCGTTATTGAAACCGATCTGGAAGATATATATGTCAAGCTTGGAAAGATAAGAGTTGAGAATCCAATCGTCAAGGAGGCGGATGGTGCAATTGAATACCTGTATCCAAACGAGGCAAGGCTTCGTAATCTCTCATATTCAGCTCCATTATATCTTGAGATGAGTGTAGTAAATGGCGAGAATGTATCCGAACTGGTTGAAGCAAAAATAGGTCAAATGCCGGTAATGATCAAATCCCGCATATGCAATCTTGTAGGATTGCCTGATGATGAAACGATAAAGTACGGTGAAGACCCGCTCGACCCGGGAGGATATTTCATTGTTAATGGGACAGAGCGCGTTGTCATGACCTTGGAAGACCTTGCCCCGAATAAGATCCTGGCTGAGATCGGTGTGCGTTATGGGGACAAGATCGAGGTTGCCAAAGTATTCTCGCAAAGACGTGGATACCGTGCGCTCGTTGTTGTGGAAAGGGGACGAAAATCTATTCTGGAAGTATCATTTCCTTCAATCTCCGGACGCATCAATTTTATAACACTTATGCGTGCGCTTGGCATTGAAACAGATGAAGATGTAGTAAATGTGGTGTCAACTGACCCTGAAATCATGAAATTCATGTTCGAAAACCTTGAAGAAGCCGAAGTGTTTACCAATGAGGAAGCCATCGAGAAGATCGGGGGACGCGTGGCATCCGGTCAGGCAGGGGAATACCAGGTCAAGCGTGCAAACTACGTTATTGACAGGTATTTACTTCCGCATCTTGGGAATGAACCTGAAGACCGGATCGCAAAGGCGCATTTCCTTGGAAGGATGGCTGAATCATGCTTTGAACTTGCCCTGTCCAGACGCGTTGGCGATGACAAGGATCACTATTCCAACAAGCGCTTAAAACTGACAGGCGACCTGATGGAGGACCTGTTCAGGGTTGCGTTCAATCGCCTCACACGCGATGTGAAATACCAGCTTGAACGTGCAAATATGAGAAACCGTGAATTGAATGTTGTCACTCTTGTGCGTGCAGATGTATTGACCGACAGATTGCAGCACCCGCTTGCTACAGGTAATTGGGTCGGTGGCAGGACTGGTGTATCACAGCTTCTTGACCGTACTGATTACATTTCAACATTATCCCATCTCAGGCGTGTGATCTCGCCATTGTCAAGAACACAACCACACTTTGAGGCGCGTGACCTGCACCCAACACAATGGGGAAGGCTGTGCCCATCCGAGACTCCGGAAGGTCCGAATTGTGGATTGGTGAAAAACTTTGCACAGATGGTAGAACTGTCAACTGGCACAGATGATTTGAACACGATCAAGAATGTGCTCTACAATCTTGATGTTGCTCCGATCATATTGCATGTGCCTGATAAGCCGGTAGTGGTATATGACGAAGATGTCGATGATTTCACAGATGGGTTTTTAGATAACAGTGATGCTAAAGTGACCAATTATGAGGACGAGTCAATACCAATTGAAGCTGCAGATGGTAGCGCTGGCGATATCGTGGATGAAATACTGAATGATGCTGATAATGTCACCGGGGGCGATGTTTTATGAATGAGGCAAAAGTTTTTTTAAACGGGGAACTTGTCGGAACACATACTAATCCTGTTGAACTGGTGGCTGGTATAAGGAAACAGAGACGTGATGGGATATTATCACGCCAGATAAATGTTACATTGTATGAAGATACACATGAAGTGATTGTAAATTCCGACATAGGACGCGCACGCAGACCGCTTGTTATTGTTGAAAATGGTGTACCGCTTGTCACAGAGGAACATATTGAACAGCTTAAAAATGGCGAAATTGTAGGGAATGACCTTATAAATGAAGGATTAATAGAGTTCATTGATGCTGAAGAAGAAGAAAATCTATTTGTAGCCCTGTATGAGAAATATATTACTCCGGATCACACCCACATGGAATTAAATCCATCCATGATCCTTGGCATATGTACAGGGGTTGTACCATACCCTGAGCATAATGCATCTCCCCGAAATACGATGGGGGCGGCAATGGTCAAGCAGTGTATAGGTATGCCCACTGCAAACATAAAATTAAGACCTGATACCCGTGCTCATGTGTTGCATTATCCTCAAAGAGCGCTTACAAGGACACAGGCGAGCGAAGCCATCCACTTTGATGACAGGCCGGCAGGACAGAACTTTGTTGTTGCCGTGTTGTCTTATGAGGGGCATAATATTGAGGATGCACTGGTATTTAACAAAGGTTCAATTGAAAGGGGACTTGGCAGAAGTCATTTCCTGAGAACGTTCGAAGGTGAAGAACGCAGGTATCCTGGTGGCCAGGAAGATAAATTCGAGATACCTGATTCCGAATACAGGGGTGCGCGTACTGCAGAAGCATACGCGAACCTTGATAGTGACGGACTTGTGAACCCTGAAACGATTGTCGGTCCAAACAATGTACTTATTGGAAAAACAAGTCCACCACGTTTTCTTGAGGAACAGTCGGATTTCGGTATTACAGTGGAACAACGAAGAGAAAGTGCGATCACCATGCGCTCGAACGAGAAAGGGATCGTTGACACGGTCATTCTCACAGAATCAATAAATGGTACGCGTCTTGCAAAGGTCAAGATACGTGACCAGAGGATTCCTGAGATAGGCGATAAGTTCGCATCAAGACACGGTCAAAAAGGTGTTATCGGACTTATTGTGCCATATCAGGACATGCCGTTCACAGAACAGGGAATGGTTCCGGATCTTGTGATCAATCCTCATGCGATCCCATCCCGTATGACAGTGGGGCATGTTCTGGAGATGATCGGTGGTAAGGTAGGATCAATGGAAGGAAGGCGCATAGATGCAACTGCGTTCTCCGGTGAGAATGAAGACGATCTTCGTTCTGCGCTTACGAAACATGGATTTGCCCATACCGGAAAAGAAGTGTTATTTGATGGTGTGACCGGAAAGAAGATTCAGTCAGATGTATTCGTTGGTGTGATTTTGTACCAGAAACTGCATCACATGGTAGCATCAAAGATCCATGCAAGATCACGCGGTCCTGTACAGGTGCTAACGCGCCAGCCTACTGAAGGCAGGGCACGGGAAGGTGGCCTGAGATTTGGGGAAATGGAGCGGGATGTGCTTATCGGACATGGTGCGGCAATGACATTGAAAGAAAGACTGCTTGATGAATCTGATAAAGTGGAAGAACTTGTTTGCGGAACTTGTGGTATGATCGCTACGTTTGACAGGAAACAAAACATCAGGTATTGTGCAAATTGCGGCTCAGAAACTGATATTCATCCGGTGGATATGAGTTATGCGTTCAAATTGTTGCTTGATGAGATAAAAACGCTTGGGGTTGCACCGCGACTTATACTTGAAGATGCAGTGTAGGTGATTCAAAATGGATAATAAAATACCTTCAATACCAAAACGGATCGGTTCAGTCAAATTTGGTTTGATATCACCGCGAGAGATCCGAAAAATGAGTGTCACTGCGGTTATAGCTGCAGACACGTATGATGATGACGGATATCCGATCGATATGGGACTTATGGACCTCCGGCTCGGTGTGATTGACCCTGGCCTGAAATGTAAGACATGTTCAAGCCGTGCAGGGGAATGTCCCGGTCACTTTGGACATATCGAGCTTGTCGCACCTGTGATCCATGTTGGATTTAATAAAATGATACGCAAGATACTGCGTGCAATATGTCCAAAATGCGGTCGTCTTTCTCTTGAACCGGCAAACAAGGAAGAATATCTTAGACAACTTGCGAAATTAAAGGAAATTGGGCATCTTCCGGACTCACTTATAAGCGATATATTCAAAGAAGCTGCAAAAGCTAAAACCTGTCCTTATTGCAATGATGCTGATGGCAATCCTACAAAAAAGACGGTGATCAAGTTCGAAAAGCCGGTCGAGTACATAGAGGACGGGGAAAAGCTAACTCCATCCGAGATACGTGACAGGTTCGAGAATATACCTGATGAGGATGTGCGTGTATTTGGTATGGATCCTGATAACGCAAGACCGGAATGGATGATCCTTACTGTTCTTCCTGTTCCACCTGTTACAGTTCGTCCATCGATAACACTTGAATCAGGTCAGCGCAGTGAAGATGACCTGACGCATAAATTGGTGGATATCATACGTATTAACCAGCGATTCCAGGAGAACCGTGATGCAGGTGCACCACAGTTGATCATTGAGGATTTGTGGGAACTGTTACAGTACCACATTACTACATTTTTTGATAATGAAGTGTCAGGTGTGCCGCCTGCAAGACACAGGTCAGGCAGGCCTCTTAAAACACTGTCACAGAGACTTAAAGGAAAGGAAGGAAGGTTCAGGGGTAGTCTGTCCGGTAAGCGTGTTAATTTTTCAGCACGTACTGTTGTCTCACCTGATCCGAACCTGAGTATCAATGAAGTGGGAGTACCATTTCCAATCGCAAGACAGATGACAATTCCTATTAAGGTAGTGTCACGCAATATAGATCTTATGCGCATGTATGTGGCTCGTGGAACGGGTGTCCACCCCGGTGCAAATTATGTGATACGCGAAGATGGTCGTCGTATTAAAGTTACTGATGTGAACTGTGGGGAACTTTCTGAAAAACTTGGTTTTGGCTGGACTGTTGAGAGGCAATTGGCAGATGGTGATATTGTGCTGTTTAACAGGCAGCCCTCACTTCACAAGATGAGTATAATGGCGCACTACATAAAAGTGCTGCCAAATAAGACATTCAGGCTGAATCCCTGTGTGTGCCCGCCATATAATGCTGATTTTGACGGTGACGAGATGAATATGCATGTACTCCAGACAGAAGAGTCAAGGGCAGAAGCAAAGATATTAATGCTGGTGCAGGAAAATATCCTTTCTCCACGTTTCGGTGGTGCCATCATCGGTGGGATACATGATCACATATCAGGTCTGTTCCTGCTTACAAGAAATGAAAATTTCATCTCAAAGAACGGTGCCCTGGAATTGCTTCGTAAAGCAGATATCAGGAAACTTCCTGAACCTGCAGGACGCCATGGCAATGGTGAACCGTATTGGAATGGTAAACAGATATTCAGTCAGATCCTCCCGAAGGGACTTGAACTTGAATTCCCTGCAAAAGTATGCTTCCAGTGCGAGGTGTGCAAGAAGGGTGATTGTGAATATGATTCATATGTCATAATAAAGGACGGGGAATTACTCAAAGGTACAATTGATGAAAATGCCATTGGGGCTTTTAAGGGAATTGTTCTCGATAAGGTTGTTAAAGAATATGGCACTACAATAGGTGCAAAATTCATTGATGATGTAACACGTCTTGCAATTCGCGGGGTAATGCGAACAGGGCTCAGTTTCGGAATTGCTGATGAGGATGTACCGAATGAGGCTAAGTTAGAGATATCCGATGCTATGGCAAAAGCAGAAGATGAGGTGCACAATCTTATTCAGGCATATGATGCAAATGAACTTGAATCGCTGCCCGGACGAACTCTTGCAGAGACCATTGAGATGCTTATTATGCAAAAACTTGGTAAAGCACGAGATCAGGCCGGTCAGATAGCAGGAAACCATCTTGGATTGGAAAATTCGGCTGTGATCATGGCTAAATCCGGTGCAAGAGGTTCAATGTTGAACCTGACCCAGATGGCAGCATGTGTTGGCCAGCAGGCGGTTCGAGGGGAGCGTATCAGGAGAGGGTATTCTGACAGGACTCTTCCCCACTTCAAGAAAGATGATCTTGCGGCAGATGCACATGGTTTTGTTAAAGCGAGTTACAAAAGCGGGCTCAATCCGACTGAATATTTTTTCCATGCAATTGGAGGACGTGAGGGTCTTGTAGATACTGCGGTCCGTACTTCACAATCTGGATACCTGCAGAGGAGACTTGTGAATGCATTGCAGGATCTGGAAGTGCAGTATGACGGATCTGTGCGTGAGACGCGAGGTGTTGTTGTACAGTTCAAATACGGGGAGGATGGAATTGACTCTACCAAGAGCGATTATAGTAAACCTGAGGCTGTGCACAGGATCGTTCGTTCGGTAACCGGGAAGGAGGTAGATTGAATGGCTATAAGTAACGCGACGATCGAGTCGATGACAAAGGACCTGGCTCTTCCGAATAATATAATGAATACACTTCGTGAAGATGCATTGAAGGTAGGGGTTTCAAAGAAGGAGATGGCAGAGATCATTGAGCGTGTCATGGAGAATTATGAATATGCATGTGTTGAACCATGTGAGGCTGTGGGTGTTGTTTCTGCGCAGTCGATCGGTGAACCTGGTACACAAATGACGATGCGTACTTTCCACTATGCAGGTGTGGCTGAGATTAACGTTACACTTGGCCTGCCACGATTGATCGAAATTGTGGATGCAAGGAAAAAGCCAAGTACTCCGATGATGACTGTTGCACTTGATGAAGGATATTCAACAGACCGCGATAAAGCCAGGTATGTTGCATGGGAAATTGAAGCAACACATATAGAGCATCTGGCAGATGTTACTACTGATCTGGCAAACATGCAACTGATTATTGACCTGAATGGGAAAATACTTAACCAGAGAAGTATGGATATTGATGATATTGCAGAAAAATTACGTGATGAACTTGGTGTGGATATTATCAGTCCGGATGCTGTGGAAAACCAGCTTATCATTATGCCTGATACCCCTTCTTATCGTGAACTTTTGCAGCTTGCAAAGAACATACATAATATTACCCTCAAGGGAATAGAAGGTATCAAGAGAGTTGTTATTAGAAAAGATGGAGAGGAATATACACTTTATACTGAAGGGTCTTCACTAAAAGCCGTGCTTGAGATCGAGGGCGTTGATGCTACAAGGACCTCTACTAATAATATTGTTGAGATATATGATGTGTTCGGCATTGAAGCTGCCCGCAACTCTATTATAAAGGAAGCAATAGATACCCTGAATGAGCAGGGCCTGACTGTTGACATTCGACACATTATGCTTGTTGCAGATATTATGACCTGTGATGGGCAAGTGAAACAGATCGGACGTCATGGTATTTCCGGCCAGAAGGCCAGTGTGTTTGCACGTGCTGCATTCGAAGTTACTGTAAACCATCTTCTTGATGCGGGAATGCGCGGGGATGTGGATGAACTCAACGGTGTGACCGAGAACATTATTGTCGGACAGCCAATAAAACTTGGTACCGGGGATGTTCACCTGATATCTAAACAGTCGGTACTAAATAAGAGTCCAACAAAGTCGGACTAGCATAATCGAATCGATTATGCAACCAGAAAGTAGATATAACGAATCAGATATTACAATATAAATCTTAATTTATATGAGAGATGGTTTAAATGGATATTAATGTTGATAAAGCGCTGATCAAAGTTATCAGAACAGGGTCAGTTATTATTGGGTCGAACCGTACAATTGATGCGGCAGTGAGTTCCGATGCAAAAATGGTTGTACTCGCTGTGAATTGTCCTGAGGAAGTAAGATCAAAGATCGAATCTACAAATGTGCCTGTGTTAAATTATTCAGGGACAAGCGTTGAACTTGGACCTGCATGTGGTAAACCGTTCACGATCGCTGCAATGGCGATTATTGATGCCGGTGAGTCAGATATATTAGCAGTGGCATAAGGAGTTGCGTTATTTGAGCGGGATCAAACTTTCAACAGGAGCAATAAGATATATAGCATTGTTTGAAAGTGTGACAGGTGCAGGTATCAGGGATTGCATTGTTGAGGATGAGAGGATCATATATGTTGTGAATGCCGGTGATATGGGTGCGGCAATTGGAAAAAATGGTGATCATATTAACCGTTTAAAAAAATCAATTGACAAACATGTGGAACTTGTTGAGTTTTCAGGTGAACCTGATAAGTTCATTATCAATGCATTCGGTTCAATACCTATCAAATCTGTTGATCTGGTCTCAAAACAAAACAAGCGATTGGCTTATGTAGAAGTATCTGATAAGAACAAGGGGCTTGCCATCGGACGCGAGGGAAATAATATAAAAAAAGTAAAGATGCTTATGCAGCGACATTATGATATTGATGATGTCATTCTACAATAGAAACCAAAGCCAATATAAATCCAGTAACAATTATCAAACAATTAAATTTATACTCACATATCAATATCAGGAACAATAATCGGAGAACGTTAAATATGCCAAACGGTAAATATGCAGCTCATGCACTTCAACAGAATCGCAAAGATGCGAGATGGAAAGACTCACGCTACAATAGGCGTGTCCTTGGATTGAATGTAAAATCTGATCCACTAGGAGGCGCCCCACAGGGTCGCGGAATTGTGCTTGAAAAAGTCGGGGTTGAAGCAAAACAGCCAAACTCAGCTATCAGGAAATGTGTCAGAATACAGTTGATCAAAAATGGTCGTCAAGCTACCGCTTTCTGTCCAGGGGACGGTGCAATTAACTTTATAGATGAACACGATGAAGTAACGGTTGAAAGGATCGGTGGTCGTATGGGCGGTGCAATGGGTGATATCCCGGGTGTTCGTTTCAAAGTTATTGCAGTTAATAATGTATGTTTGAGAGAGATGGTCATCGGTCGTAAGGAAAAGCCAAGGAGATAATCATATATGTCTAAATTATTCAGTAAATGGGACCTGTCAGAGGTCGAGGTGGCTGACCAGGGTATTCGAAGATATGTCAATCTTGATCCTGTCGTTTTACCGCACACAAGCGGAAAGCATGCAAAACAACAGTTCAACAAGTCAAATATTTCAATCGTGGAACGATTGATCAATAATGTGATGCGCGGTGGACTCAATACTGGTAAGAAACAACTTGCAATGCGTGTTGTGGATGATGCTTTTGATATCATTAACAAAAGGACAAAACAGAATCCTGTGCAGGTATTGGTTGAGGCTATTTCTCATGCAGGTCCGAGAGAGGAAGTTGTCAGGCTGAAGTACGGTGGAATATCCGTGCCAAAAGCAGTGGACACTGCACCACAAAGACGTGTTGATGCAGCACTCAGGTATGTATCGATGGGTGCCAGCCAGGCTGCATTCAAGTCAAAAAGGTCAATTGCAGAATGTCTTGCATCGGAGATCATTGCAGCATCAAAGCGTGATGCAAAGTGTTTCTCGATAAACCGTAAAGACGGTAAGGAAAGAGTCGCAAAGGCAGCGCGTTAATGCGCCTGTCATTTTTTAGTATAATATATTATGTAGGTAGTAAGTATGGGACGAAGGAAGAAAATGGTTGAGCGTGTAACGGGGCTTATGGGCAATCCGAAAATGATCCGAAATATCGGTATTGTTGCACATATCGACCATGGTAAAACCACTTTATCGGATAATCTATTGGCAGGCGCAGGAATGATATCCAAAGAGCTTGCAGGCAGACAGTTGTTCATGGATTCCGATGAGGAGGAGCAGGAACGGGGAATTACGATCGATTCGGCAAACGTGTCAATGGTGCACGAGTATGAAGGCGGTGAGTACCTGATCAATCTTATTGATACACCCGGACACGTTGATTTTGGCGGTGACGTTACACGTGCAATGCGCGCGGTGGACGGTGCGGTTGTTGTTATCGATGCTGTTGAGGGTACGATGCCACAGACCGAAACGGTTCTGAGGCAGGCGTTAAAGGAACATGTCAGGCCTGTCCTGTTCATCAACAAGGTTGATAGGCTTATTAATGAGTTGCAGGTCGATGCACAGGAGATGCAGATCAGACTGGGCAAACTGATCGATTATGTCAACAAACTGATCAAGGGTATGGATGAAAAGCGCTATAATGCAGGATGGAGGGTAGATGCGGCTGAAGGTACTGTTGCATTTGGTTCTGCACTGTACAACTGGGCGATCAGTGTACCTATGATGCAAAAAACGGGCATTTCATTCAATGATGTGTTCAATTATTGCCGTGATGAGGACATGAAGGCACTTGCCGAGAAATGTCAACTCCATGAGGCAGTGAACGATATGGTGATACGTTTCCTTCCAAGTCCGATTGAAGCACAGGAAGGCAGGGTAAATGTCATCTGGCGTGGTGATATGGAAAGCGAGATCGGCAAATCCATGTCTAATGCAAATGCTGATGGAGATCTTGCATTTATGGTTACTGATATTACAATGGACCCTCATGCAGGAGAAGTTGCAACTGGTAGGCTGTTTAGCGGATCCCTGTCAAGGGGAATGGAAGTTTATGTTTCAGGTGCAGCCAGGCAGAACAGGGTTCAGCAGGTTGGTATTTTCATGGGTCCCGAAAGAATTGAAGTCGAGAGGATCCCTGCAGGAAATATTGCTGCTGTGACTGGCTTAAAGGATGCGATCGTTGGTTCGACAGTTACTACACTTGAAGATATGCAATCATTTGAAAGCATTACTCATGCAAGTGAGCCTGTCGTGACTGTCGCTGTTGAAGCAAAGCACATGAAGGACCTGCCAAAACTTGTAGAGGTATTAAGGCAGGTTGCAAAGGAAGATCCAACACTTAAGATTACTATTGATGAAGAGACAGGCGAGCACTTGATGGCAGGTATGGGTGAATTGCACCTTGAGGTTATAGCTCACAGGATCGAGCGTGACAAGGGTGTTGAGATCTCCACGACCCCGCCAATCGTTGTATTCCGTGAAACAATAACCGGGACGGCAGGTCCTGTTGAAGGTAAATCACCAAACAGGCACAACAGGTTCTATGTTGTTGTTGAACCGCTTGCACCGGAAGTTGTTGCTCTTATTAAGAGCGGCGAGGTCTCTATGAGAATGCCGGAAGTTGAGCGCCGTGAGAAATTGATGTCAGTCGGCCTGACCAAAGAGGAAGCAAAAGGTATTGCTGATATGTTTGAGAGCAATATCTATCTTGACATGACAAAAGGTATCCAGCACCTGCACGAAACTATGGAACTCATTCTGGAAGGTTTTGAGGAGGTCATGAAGGCAGGACCACTTTCAAGGGAACCGTGTATGGGTATAAAAGTGTCACTGGTGGATGCAAAACTTCACGAGGATGCAGTACACCGCGGTCCGGCACAGGTCATTCCGGCATCAAGGCAGGCAATCCAGGCTGCTATGCTGATGGCAGAGGACACAATGTTCGAACCTTACCAGAAGGTGTTTATTCAGGTTCCACAGGATAATATGGGCGGTGCGACCAAGGAGATACAGGGTCGCAGGGGTATTATCTCTAATATGACCTCTGAGGGCGATATGACTATCATCGAATCCAAGGCACCGGTTTCGGAATTGTTCGGATTTGCAGGCGATATCAGGTCGGCAACTGAAGGGAGGGCAATGTGGAGCACGGAATTTGCAGGATTTGAACCACTCCCGAAAAACCTGGTAACAGAGGTTGTATCAAAGATACGTGAGAGGAAAGGATTGAAGGCACAATTGCCACAACCATCTGATTTCATAAGTATGTAAGGCGGAGTTGCCCTGTCTTATTACTCTTTATTTCGTTTGGTCTTCGGAAAGGTTTAAACGTGTAAACGCCTATAGAGGCAAATTATATTAATTTGATGTTGAAATGTATTAATTAAAGGAGGATTAAATTATGGCTGAGAAACCACATCTGAATTTAGCAGTCATCGGTCACATTGACCACGGTAAGTCTACACTTGTCGGGAGGTTGATGTTTGAGACCGGTGCAGTACCTGCTCACCTTATTGAGAAATATAAGGCAGAAGCAAGAGAGAAAGGCAAAGAATCTTTCGCATTTGCATGGGTCATGGATACACTTAAGGAAGAGCGAGAAAGGGGTATCACGATCGATATCGCACATAAGAGATTCGATACTGACAAATATTACTTTACGATCGTGGATTGTCCGGGACACCGTGATTTTGTTAAGAATATGATCACAGGTGCATCCCAGGCAGATGCAGCGATCCTTGTAGTTGCAGCACCTGATGGTGTGATGGACCAGACAAAGGAGCATGTTTTCCTTTCCAGGACACTTGGGATCAACCAGTTGGTCATTGCAATTAACAAAATGGATGCAGCAGATTATAGTGAGGACAGGTACAACCAGGTCAAGAAGGATGTATCCCAGCTTCTCGGTATGGTGGGATTCAAGGCTGACGAGATCCCATTCATCCCAACGTCTGCATTCGAGGGTGATAATATATCCGAATCAAGCACAAACACACCATGGTACAAGGGACCATCTATCCTGGAGGCACTTGACCTGCTCACAGAGCCGGACAAGCCGGATAAACTTCCACTCAGGATACCTGTGCAGGACGCATACACTATTTCCGGTATCGGAACAGTGCCAGTCGGCAGGGTTGAGACCGGTGTCATGAGGAAAGGCGAGAATGTTACGTTCATGCCAAGTGGCGCAACCGGTGAGGTGAAATCCATTGAGATGCACCATGAAGAGCAGGATCAGGCAGTACCTGGTGACAATATCGGATGGAATGTCAGGGGTATTGGTAAATCTGATGTGAGAAGGGGAGATGTTTGCGGACCTGCAAGCAATCCACCATCAGTTGCTGATGAATTTACCGGCCAGATCGTTGTGTTGCAGCATCCGTCTGCAATTACAGTAGGATACACACCTGTGTTCCATTGCCATACAGCACAGACTGCAGGTACTTTCATGTCACTTGACAAGAAACTTGACCCTAAGTCAGGAGAGGTCAAGGAAGAGAACCCGACTTACATCAAGGCGGGCGATGCAGCAATTATCACTGTCAAACCAACAAGGCCAATGGTAATTGAACCGATCAAGGAAATACCACAACTCGGCAGGTTTGCTGTCCGTGATATGGGTATGACCATTGCTGCTGGCATGTGCATGAGTGTTAAACAGAAGTAAGACACTCATTTTTATTTTTTTGGAGAAAAAATGTCACAGATAGCAAGAATACGATTATCCGGGATAAGTCCTACAAATCTTGATGGTGTTTGCAATCAGGTTAAAGCGATTGCCGAAAGAACAGGCGTGAGTATAGCCGGCCCTGTCCCACTCCCTACCAAGAAATTGGTAGTACCATCCAGAAAGAGTCCTAGCGGAGATGGAACTGCTTCATGGGATCACTGGGAAATGCGTGTACACAAGAGGCTGATAGATATTGCAGCAGACGAGCGTGCACTCAGGCAACTTATGAGAATTCAGGTTCCTAAAGATATTAACATTGAGATCATACTTCAAAATTAATGCTGTGTAGTTATTGATGTTCAATAACTATTCCAGTGTCATTCTTTCTGGTTACAGGTATAAGAATTGTAATATCTGTAACATCCCATCTCCTTTTCTCGTTGTATATAATCGATCGGATTATGTAGTCAGAGTTAATCCGACCGTAGGGAGGATTTTCTCGTACTCTTTTTCTGGTTAGTGAATTCGTCAG
>DQIP01000210.1 GCA_020793565.1 Candidatus Methanovorans sp. | reverse complement strand
AAATTTAAAGGTGGGCCTACTGCTTCCGATTTTCAGGAGAGATTTGTTGGGATTTTACGTTTCTTTGAAAGTCAAGTCTAAATCAGCGCTCATTCGGTTTCTGCGAATCTGGAAACGCGCCGCCTGAGTAGAATTGATGTATCATCTTTAGCGTGAATTCCCCTATTTCTTCCCGATCATCACTTCGGTAGACTTGACAATCGCAAACACCTCGTCCCCATCTTCAATTTTCAATTTATCCACAGCCTCACTTGTAATGACAGACGTTACAACAGTCGGTTCTATTAAAACCTTCACTTTGGATATCACATCGCCTTTATCGACCCCGATAACCCTTCCGCGCATCTGGTTGCGTGCTGTTATCTTCAGCCCCACACCTTCCCAAAAAGTCTCATCCTCAACTGTCTCACGGATGATGTTCTTCCGGGATCCATAATCAACAAGCAATTCCTTACCATAATCTGTCAAAAACGTTCCCTGGTCCTTCCCCCCTCGAACGGTTGTGACAACGTCCTGCCCTGCATTTTCCTGCATGCTCTTTAGCATATTCCATGCATGTTTATATGAAATATTGAGTTTCTTGCTTGCCTTGTTCAGGGATCTTTCCTCGATTATGGCCTCCAAAAGTGCTGCCTTACCTTCCCCTATCAATGATCTGCCATCCTCTGTCAGCCATAATTTTGTATTCGTTTTCATATTTTACATCACCCAATAAATCGATTGATCATAACTCACATTAAACAACATGAACCGCAGAAGCCTTGAACGAAACAACCACCGTTTCCCCGTACATAAGACCCAACTCCCCTGCTGACTGGTTGGTTACAAATGCATTCAACAAAAAGCCGCAGTCCACCTTCACTCTCACAAGGGCACCCATCCGCTCCATCTCAACCAGCCTGCCTTCATACGTATTTCGTGCACTGCTCTTTATTCCGGTTGTGCCAAGAGTAATATTTTCAGGACGAAGGCAGGCATAAACCGTATCCCCTGCCACACATTCCGATACTGCTTCAAGCATTGTGCCACCGATATCTAGCATGGATATTCCATTGCTGCTTGTGGTAACTTTCCCCTTCAAAACATTTTCAACACCAACAAAATGCGCAACCTCGTCATTAATTGGCCTGTCAAACACCTCATCAGGTGTACCCACCTGCACGATCCTGCCATCCATCATAATCGCAATACGGTCTGCAAGTATCCGTGCTTCTGTCTGGTCGTGGGTCACATGGATGACCGTGAGATTTGAATCACTGTGAATACTTTTCAGGATATTTCGGGTCGAATCCTGTGTCCCAGGGTCAAGTGCACTTAAAGGTTCATCCAGCAGCAGAATATCCGGATTGATCACAAGTACTCTTGCAAGTGCGACCCGTTGTTGTTCACCGCCGGAAAGTGTCTGTGAGTACCTATGTAACAGGTGCCCGATATTGAGATATCCTGCAATCTTTTTAACCGTGTCACTGTCCTTGATCCCCCTCATACGCATTCCGAATTCAATGTTCTTTGCCGCATTCATATGCGGAAAAAGGGAGTAGTCCTGGTACAAAAAACCTATATTGCGTTTTTCAGGAGGTAGTCCTGTAACATTTTTGTCGCCGATGTATATATCTCCGCCATCCGGTCGGTAAAATCCTGCAATGAGTTCCAAAAGAAGCGTTTTTCCGGCACCGGTTGGACCAAGTATTACGAAATACTCACCATCTGCAATTTCGAGGTCGATTCCTGCAAGCCTGAACTCTTTCCATCTCCTGTGCAATTCTTTAATCTTTATCATACACACGCCATCCAGCTGACAATATTCTTACTGTAATGAATATCACAAGAGTTACCAATATGAGTAAAACAGCAATCGGGCGAGATGCAGAAAGTCCCTGTGATAGATACCTGTCATAGATCAGGGTCGGCCCGATCATTGGATAATATGCGATCATTACAACAGCGCCAAATTCACTGATAGCCCGCGCCCAGCACATGATCGACCCGATAAGTAGATGGCGGGATGCAAGCGGGAGTGTCACAATTGCAAATGTTTTCCAAAGAGGTGCTCCAAGTGAACGCGCGACGTTCTCAAGTTTCGGATCAACATTTTTGAACCCCTCGCGTGCGGAATTGGTTAGGTAGGGTGCGGATACGAACAGCATGGCAACAACAATTCCGGGCATAGCATCCCGAAACTGGATATAAGGTTGTAGCGGGGCACCCAGCAGTCCGTTAGCACCGAACACGGTAAGCAATGCAATGCCTGCTACCGTGTGCGGAATTACCACCGGCACATCAAGCATGCTCTCTACAAAACGTTTTCCTGTAAAATTCTTTCTTGCAAGAATATATGCCGTAGGTACACCCAGCAGCAAGGAGATCATTGTTGCAAGAAATCCTGCATACAATGAGAGGAATATGGATTTTAAAACGGGTTTACTTGATGCTGCATCCACAAGTCCTGAAAGGTCGGTCATTACCTGGCCAATTATCATATTGGCAATAACCACAAAAACAAAAAGCAATAAAACCAGCGACAAAATGTAAAACAGCAACATCAGGGGGTCAGTCCTTCTGTTGTTCGCGGATTTTTGCTTTGTTAAGAATCCCATATTACTCCATATCGTTATTCCTGAGTCAAATAGTCTTTTAATTCATTTGGTACTGAACCTAAATTATTTGTTACTGCAGGAATGATTGGTGGCTGTCCGTTATCGATGAATACCTGTTGTCCTTCTTCGCTTATCATCATTTTTACGAATTCAACTGCAAGATCATGCTCGATTGCATTATTTGGTATTGTTATTCCATATACGATCGGCTTGCCGTCAATTATTTTTCCGTTTGAGAGTTCTATGTTTACTTTATTGTACATATTTGTGTACTCTATAGAACCCAGGTCTATCTGGGATGGAAGTTCTACAAATTTAAATCCGTGCTGGACTGCAACACTTCTGTATATATAGAAATAATCGATCTCACCCATTTCCAATGCAGACGAGAGTTCAACTTCCATGCTTCTAAGCATTATTTTCTTTGTGTCGGGATTGATATCTTCTGACATTGGCATTTTTATGGCAGATATGTCTCCTTGTGTAGAGACCGTTATTTCGGTATTGGCTCCCATTATGTCATCATAGATCATGTCATCGGAATAATATGTTTCCGCCAGTTGTGTGACTAGCTGTGAGCGATAACCACAGGGGTCGTCATTCGGATTAGAAATACCAAAGGTGACATCGTCCTTTCTTAGTATCTCATACCAGTTATCCTGATTGATCTCATCACTGTATTTACTATCATCAGTATATGCTATTACGATCTGGTTGCGTGCAAATACAACATACCAATCCGTAAAGTCAGGTATCATCATTGACTGGATCAATGTGTAATCAGCAGATGCCAGTATATCAGCTTGTTTATCGAGTTCTGTTATCTTTTTCACACATGCTACGCTGCCTGCAGCTTCGCGCTGTACATCCACATCAGGATGAAGTTCTTCGAATCTCTGTTCAAGTTCTTCCATTGGAATGCCCAAACTGCCGGCATGGAATATCTTAAGATTTGTCGCTTTATCACCAGGGATTTCCATGCAACCTGAAAATGAGGTTACCAGTATAATGGATAATACGATAATCGATTGAATTGTGTATTTAGAGAGCATGGTTATGTTCAGATGGATATAACGGTTGATAAATGTTGTTGTTTATACCACTGTTGTGTTAACTATCAAGTATCGTATCATTTTGCCGAAACTGAAGAGATGGATGTAAAACAAGCAAGATTGTTCTCTTTGCTGTATTTAGGGAAATTTATGGATAACTAACTAAATCGATAGCATAAGGGTTTATGTTTTGCCCGGCCATACCGTGATTAGGTCGCTTGATATTGCTTTTCACCACCTCTTTGAAAGTCAAGGCAAAATCACATTGTTGAGATGACACTACTGCTTTATTTTAAGCAAAACTTCACTCCAGTCATACCAACACAATGTTGTGAAACTCACCTTTCAAATCTCATTACCCTTTGATGCATCGATCAAAAGTTTCGTGTAGAAATGCTGCGGGTTCGAAATGACCTTATGTGACGGCCCATTCTCTACTATCATGCCATCGTGAAGAACTGCAATCCGGTCACTCACCTTTCGCGCAACCCCGATGTCATGAACTACAAATAACATGGAGATACCACGTTCATTCTGAAGGTAAAGCAGAAGTTTCAGTATCTTTGCCTGAACGCTCGGATCAAGGAAAGACGTTGACTCATCTGCAATGAGCAGGTCAGGTTCAAGTATAAGTGCCCGCGCTATGGCCACTCTCTGCAATTCTCCTCCGCTAAGTTCATAAGGATATTTTTGCATAAAATAATCTTCATCCGGCAAATGAACTTCTTTCAAAGCATTCTTAATACGCTTTTCCGAATTATCATCAAACAACCTGTGTATCCTCAGGGGTTCTGCGATTGCTTCGAAGATCGTAAATCTATGGCTTATCGAGTCTCTCGGGGACTGGTAAATAATACCAACAGTCCTGAAAAACTCTTTTTTATTGATCATTCCCACATCTCTTCCCCGAAAAGTTATCACCCCACTATCAGGTTTGATCGTACCTGCAGTAAGATATGCAAGCGTGGTCTTTCCTGAACCTGTCTCCCCTACAAGTGCGAGTATTTCACCTTCATCAAGTGTTATGGATATATCCTTTAGAACCTCTATGTTATTATATGATTTTGAAATATTTTTTACACATACCATAGTCGCTATGCCACCACGATGACAAACAACATAACTTCCATCCCCCTTATTTCCACCTATAAACATTGCATGCGGTTGCTTTTGAGAACAAATGTCAATGGATTGGGTGCATCTCTGGCAGAAGATACAACCTCCTGTTGCAGGAGACATTTTTGATGGCGGATCCCCCCTCACGCCTGTAAGGTCTTTAGCACGCTCCATCATAGGAAATGCCCTTACAAGCGCACGGGTGTAAGGGTGGCGCGGTGTATCCAGCAGTTGTTGGGATGGCAATAATTCAAGGATCTTACCTGAATATAGCACAGCGATACGATCAGAACAAAGGTGTGCAAAAGAGAGGTCATGGGTAATCAGGAGAACCGCTTTCCCTGCATTCACCTGTTCTCTTATCAACTTTGCAATATATGATTTGGTAATTGCATCCACCGAAGCGACGGGTTCATCCATTACAAGAATACCCGGATCAGTGATCAATGCCATAGCCATAAGGACCCGCTGTCTCTCACCGGCACTTACCTGATGCGGGAATAGTACATCCCTACCCGGTTTTATTTTCAAGTGATCAAGCATTTTTTTGGACATATCCAGCGCAGCACTGCGGGATTCCCCATTCTTGATAAGTGGTTCGGCAACCTGATCAATGATCCTGTGAACCGGGTTCAGTACATCCCCGAAATTCTGGAACACAATGGATATCCTGTTCCACCTGATATCTTCCATTTCTTTGTCAGTCAGTTCAGATATATCGATGTTATCAAGAAATATCTGCCCTGACACTATAGCATTCGAAGCCAACAGTTTCATAGCTGCAAGTGAAAGTGTGGATTTTCCAGAACCAGATTCACCAATAACAGCAACACATTCCCCTTTATTGATTTCCAGTGATATACTATCCAATGCAGTGATAGAACTGACATTAGTGTTGCCATCATCACAGCAATCCTTCGATGTACTGGAAATTCCATATTTTACGTTCAGATCCTTAAATTTGAGTGACATTATTTCTCCTGAGTCTTGGGTCGAATATTTCCTCTACTGCAAAAGATATGAACGCAAGTGAAATGATCAGAATCGAGAGTGAAAACACAGGCGGCAACAACCAGTTTAACCAGACATCCAGATACAGGTAATGCGTTGCATAACTTATCATGACCCCAAGACTTTTTGTGGACGGGTCAAATATTCCTAGAAATGATAATCCAGCTTCCATAAATACTGCGATCCGCGTCTTTGTGACAAAACCCATCATAAACAACGGAAACAATTCCGGTATTATGTGTTTGCGCATGATGTAGGATGTCGAAGCTCCCATATTCTTCGCTGCTTTTATGTGGAGTTTTGTCTTGAGTGAAAGCGTTTGGGCACGGACACCTCTTGCAATTGTCTGCCACGTGATAAGCGACAATGTTATGATCAAAACAGGCAATGACGGTTTAAAATATGCTGCAATCAAGATTATCACCAGAATTGAAGGTATTGCAAGTAACGCGTCTGCGGCTCTCATAACAATAACATCATATGTTCCGCCGACCAGTGCGGCGGAAACACCAACTAAAAGCCCGATCGTGCATGCAATTGCTGCAACAGAGATTCCAAAAACCACTGATGTCCTGAGTGACCACAGCAGTTCGCTGAATATGTCATAACCGATATCATTGGTTCCCAGCAGATGATCCTTTGATGGCGGCTCAAAACAATTGAAAGAATAATCCCACGGATCATGAGGTGCGATCACAGGAGCAAAAACTGCTGATATGAAGAGAAACAATAGTATCGAAAGCCCAATTACCCCGATCTTATTACTTTTAAATTCATGGAGCATATTAATGTGCATATTCAATCCTCGGATCGATCTTTTTGTAAAATAGATCTATTATAATATTAACCATAAGTACCAAAAGTACAGATACCACCAAAATCCCCTGGATCAGGGGCAAATCTCGATTCGATATTGCTTCATATGTCAAAAAACCAAGTCCGGGATATGCAAATATCGTTTCGATAAAAAGCACGCCTGTCAGGACATACGTAAGTCTGATTCCAATACGCGTGAAAAATGGAAGGAACGCGTTTCTTGCTGCATGAAAATATTTTATTCTACGCTCCTTTATACCTTTTGCGCGGGCTGTGAGTATAAATGGTTCACGAATTGTAAGTAGCATGCTGTTCCTGACCAGAAGATAATCACCAGGGACCTGTGAAAGTGTGAGCGTTGAAAGCGGAAGTACCAGATGTATAAGAACATCCTTGATGTGCGCAATGCCTTCTGCATTTGAGTAAGCTGTCATCGCACCTGCGGTTGGAAACCAGCCGAACTTCAGGCTAAATACTGAAAGGAAAATAATACCGATCGCAAGAGCCGGAATTCCATCAATAAATAACATGAAAACAAGCAGTGACCGGTCAAACTTTCCGCCGCGTCTCCATGAACTTTCCACACCAAGTATGATCCCTGCAATTGCTGATAAGACAAAGGATGTTACTACAAGCAACATGGTCCATGGCAGTGCAGCAAGGATCATATCTGTCGTAGACGCATGAAATACATAGGAATATCCGAGATCTCCGTGTGCCAGTTGTATGAGGTATATTAAAAATTGCTCGTAAAGCGGTTTGTCGAGACCGTGCAATATGACAAGTTCATTGTACATCTGTTCGGTGATAATTATCTCCTGGCCGCTGTACATTGAAAGGATTGCGTCTCCGGGCAGGAGCCTGGGAAGTAGAAAATTGAGGAAAACAAGGAAAATGATGGTAAACAGGTAAACTGTTACCATCTTTGCTTTCCTGTTCCATTTCATTGTTTACGGTTTCCCCCATATTGTTTTATGTAGAATGCGGCAAAAATCGCAAACACCGCTAAAAATGGCATGAGCGGAGTTGCTTGAGCTGGGTTTTCAGTCTGCATAGGTGTTTGTGTTCCTGAAACGATATCCCCGATATCCCCTTTATTTGTATTCAACACTAATAGGGATAATTTGTTCTGGGGGATCGGGATACCTTTGGAGACTCCGCCAATCGTATAGAACCAATCAACTCCCGCATCCGGATTATATGCATAATACGACGTAGGGTAATACAGTGATATTGCCGGAAGTTCCCTGGCATAGACATTCTGGGCTTCAAAAACCACTTCTTGCCTTTTCACGGGATCCATCTCGTGCAGCAGATCGTTAATCAAGTCGTTCAGTTCCTCACATTTATCATATCTTGCAGTATTCGGATTCACTTTGGTACCAGGGACCTGTATTACTTTATCGTAAATGATCTTCGGATCGCCGCCGATACCACCATGTCCTGAGATCGCAAGATCGAATTCCCAGTTTATAACTTTTTGATCGATAATCTTTGTTTCAAGTGATATCAGGTCTACCCCAATCCCGATCTTTTCAAGCTGGTTCTTCAATATTTCTCCATCCCGATCCGGCGTGGATTGACCACCCACACTGATCATCGAAACCAGTACTGTAAATTCCAGGGGCTCACTGTCTTTAATGAACATGCCATTATTCAACTTATAACCAAGTGACTCGATCATTTCCTTTGCTTTATCAGGATTATATGGATACGCAGGAACATTGGGACTTGCCCACTTGCTTTCTGATGAGATCAGGCCGTAACTGGCAGGTATCCCATATCCCCTGAGTGATTTATCCACAAACTCTTCCTGATCGATCGCATAAGCCAGCGCCTGCCTGAATGTAACATTGTCAAGTGGTTCTGTGTTGTGGTTGATCATCAGTTTCTTGTTCCAGTAATGCGGACCTCCTATGACGACAAAACCTTCCTTGGTAAGAGTTTCAGCCATCTCAGGTTTTATTGAAGCTAAGTCCACCTCTCCGCGTTGCAGTGCCATCTGGGCATCACCTGTTTTTACATAGATCAACTGGTCTACCTCAGGCCTGCCAAGATAATATTCATCAAATGCTTCATAACGGTAGGTTCCATGCTCTTTGTTAAAATCAACATATTTTAAGGGGCCGGATCCAATAAATGCGTCAAGTTCAGTGTAGTCGATCGGATTATCGATATTCTTCCATATGTGTTCCGGCAGGATCGGCATCGTGCCCCCAATATCCTCCATGAATGGCGCATATGTGCTACTCATGTAGATCTTTACAGTATTGTCGTCAACCGCTTCACCACGGTCAACGCTGTCAAGAACGACCCAACAATAAGGATGTTCCTTCATGTATTCAATGGTAAAGACAATATCATTTGCTGTGATAGGCTCCCCATCATGCCATTTTGCATTTTTGACAAGATTGAAAACGTATGCTTCCTCTTCAGCGATATATTCCCAGTTCTCTGCCAGTAAAGGAACAAAATCCGAGGTTTCATTTTTCCAGACAAGCGTATCAAAGATGAAGTGCATTCTAAGATAACCCGGACCTCTCCCATAAGCCAGGTACGGGGATGGATGTCCCCAATCCCCTGTTTTATCTGCTATGCGTATCTCATTTTCCGCAGCAGCACATATTACAGGTGTAAATATGCATGAAAAGATAACAAAAGACACGATTAGTATATTTTTAATGTTGGCCATATTATCCCGGTCCGATCAAGAGATCTTCAGAATTTATTTCCGGTTAATTTCTCGAAACATGGAATACAATGAGCATCACCGTTCAGCAATTTGACCCTTGTTTCCATTACAGGTTCATTGCACACAACGCAGTCCAGTGATTCATGGATACGTGCTTTTTGTACTGGTTCCGGGTCCACTTGTTCGATGGTCATGAGCTTGTCTTCAGGCAAACCGAGTATCTCATCACTCTTTTTGATGTGTTTTTGTGTAAATAGTTCTCTTTCAGCCCCGGTTGCCGTTTTGTTCCTTACTTTAGCAAAAAGGGTGCGATGTTCTTCGTCCGTATCAAGAGCGTTTTTGTTAATGGAAATTCTTAATGCTTTGTTGGTTTCACGGTTTATGAACGTATAAACCGGTTTTCCAAAATCACGGAATATAAGATTTCCTTTTCCAAACGTACATCCTGTAAGTAACTGGATAGCATCCACACCACAAGAGCTGTTTTCGACAATTGCGACCATCTCTTCATCCCGTGCAGGTTTTCCAAGTTCTCGCAATACCACTTCTGATACCCGTATTCCAACTGCAAGCCCAGGGCACTTGTGCCCATGGAATCGAATAGCATTTTCAATCATAGGTTCCCCTATTGTATTTAATAACATGTTCTGCGATATTTGTCAATATTATATAACCGTTGTGTTACGTCTTTTTAGGATAGTGTTAACCGGTACATGTGGCCGATTTCCAGTTTTGGGATGAAAAAAAATCAGGTTTATAAAATCCTATATCCTTTAATACATCATACCGTATATTATCATACATGACCCATACAAAAGCACAGGTGCAATTTGCAAAACGCTCCCGTGCATATGCAAAAAGCAGCGCACTTTCCAATAAGGATAATCTCAAGCGAATCATAGAACTTACCGCTCCATCCGGTACGGACCACCTGCTGGATGTCGCCACAGGAACGGGTTTTTTGGCATTCGAGTTTGCAAATCACGTCTCATGTGTAACCGGAATTGACTTTACAGGAGAGATGCTTGCGATCGCAAACCAGTATAAAGCGGATAATGACATCGAAAATGTGGTTTTTGAATCCGCAGACGTGGAATCGCTTCCATTTGGGGACGGTAGTTTTGACCTTGTGTCATGCAGGTTCGCGCTTCATCATTTCCTGCATCCTGAAAAAGCAATATCGGAAATTGCAAGAGTCCTGAAACATGATGGAAAAGTGGTTATTTCGGATATAACATCACCAGAAGATATCGCAAAAAGCGAATACCAGAATGAGATGGAACAAATTCGGGATCCATCCCACGTAAAACACTACCGACCATCCGAGATTGTGCAAATGCTAACCGATCGTGATTTTGAGATCCTGCACTTTGATAACTGGCCTGCTGATTTTGCATTCGATGAATGGGTCCTGATGTCGGGTCCTGGTGTCGAGTCAATAAAGCGTATCAGGGATATGATGAAAAATGCCATGAAAAATAATCTTACGGATCAGGACATACGGCTCAATGATGCAGGAGATATCTGGTTTACTTATAATACAAAGATAATCGTTGCAAGGAATGGATAAGTAAATGTTTGGATGGACAGGAAGAACGATCACAGTAGATCTGGGTAGCAGGTCTGTACTAGAATCTAAAACAGATGTAAAGACCGCAAAAGAGTATATTGGCGGCCGGGGTATGGGGGTGAAGATCCTCTCTGATATGGTTTCACCAACCATTGATCCACTGAGTCCTGAAAATCCGCTGGTAATCACAACCGGTCCCCTGACAGGAACATCCGCACCCATGTCAGGAAGACACTCCATTACTACAAAATCGCCGTTGACAGGAACAATATTCGACTCAAGCGCAGGCGGTTTTTTCGGGAAGGAGATGAAGTTTGCAGGTATTGACGCATTGATAATAACAGGAAAAGCAGACGCCCCAGTGTATCTGCATATTGATGATGAAGATGTTGAGATCGTACCGGCTGCGCATCTCTGGGGAATGAACTCCAGGGAAACAACAAGTGCCCTTGAATCATATGGCCGTGTTTCCTGCATCGGAAGAGCAGGCGAGCGGCAGGTGGGGATTGCGAATATCATGAATGATCATGTACACGCATGCGGTCGCGGGGGTTTGGGGGCAGTGGCAGGTTCTAAGAACCTGAAAGCGATCGTTGTCAGGGGATCCAACAAACCCGAAATTGCTGAGGATGCGGCTTTTGCAGAGGCAAAAGAGAGAGCGATGCGGCTTCTTCGTGCAAGTCCTGTGACATCCAATGGATTGAAGAATTACGGTACTTCGGTCTTGGTAAATCTCATGAACTACATGAAAATACTGCCAACCGATAACTTCCGCAGTCGGCAGTTCAAAGGTGCCGGATCCGTATCCGGCGAGTACATCAATGATAATTACGACATCAAACGCCATTCGTGTTACAATTGCCCGACAGGATGCAAACGCAGCATCAGGAAAAGCGAGGTGGAGATCCCTGAATACGAAACAGTGTGGGCATTCGGGCCTGATATAGGGAATGAGGACATGGATTCCATTATCAGGGCTAACAGGCTATGTAACGAGTATGGGATGGATACCATTTCCTGTGGTTCCACAATTGCGGCATATTCAGAATTTACGTCTATTGGCATCGGTCCTGCACAACTTGATGAACTGGTCGTGCAGATCGGGGAAGGGGAATGTGAACTTGGTGCAGGTTCGCGCGCATATTTGCGCTTAAAAGGTGCTGAAGAGTTGAGTATGAGTTCCAAGGGCCTGGAGTTTCCGGGCTATGACCCGCGCGGGATCTTGGGGCAGGCACTCGGATATGCAACATCGAACAGGGGGGGTTGTCATCTTCGTGCATACATGGTTGCGCCCGAGATCATTGGAAAACCGAAATTGATCGATCGGCTCACATTCAGCGGCAAGGCAGGACTTGTGCAGGTATTCCAGAATATTGCTGCGGCGGTTGATTCTCTTGCTGTATGCAAGTTCGGGTCTTTTGCCATGGGCGAGGAGGAACTTGCAGCACTGCTCAGCGCTATGACAGGTGTCCATTATTCCCCGCAGGACCTGCTGCGCGTGGGTGAGCGTATATGGAACCTTGAGAGAATGTTCAACATAGGTGCAGGTTTCACACGTGCGGATGATTCACTTCCTGCGCGCATGTTTGAAGATGGGGGAATGGGTATTGGGGACGGAATGGGGATAAGCAGGGACGAATTTGAAAACACACTTACCGAGTATTATTACTACCGGGGATGGAATGAGGATGGGGTCCCCACAAATAAAAAATCAAAGGAACTCGGGATCTCCTGAATGGAAATCCCGCATTCCGATCATGACCTGCGTCTTATGTATGCGCCCGCAAGTGTCACGAGTGCAAGTGCTGCCCCAAATGCAGGGGTGGATGAGGCTTCTTCTTCAGCTGTATCCTGTTCTCCAGTTGTTTCTTTAGCCGTATCCTCTTCCCCGGTTGGTTCTTCAGTTGACTCCGGCTCCTCAACATCAATTATTATTTCGTGTTCCGAGAACTCGGGTATGTACACTGCCATCGAAACAGTGTCATTCTCCTGAAGTAGGTAACAGAGCGGCCTATTGCCACCTTCGAAAAGTTCATCGATATTAGCAGCACGCTCAAGTGCAATCCCGTCATACCGCAGTCGGATATGTTCCGGCCTGGTAAGGTCAATGGTCTCATTGTCAAGGTTTATTGTGATGACCTGCCCCTCTTCCCACTCAGATTCAACTCCAAGTACCACATGGTTCCGGATCGCTTCTTTTACCCGCAGGTTGACAGGCGTATAATTAAGAAGACATGTCGTATTCCCGCGGTCGCGGATGGTAAGTTCTGTACCCACTCTTCCAATTGCGATCCCCTGGTTGATCATCTGGTGCATGTATGACATGTGTTGGGAATACTGGTATTGTGTCTGGAGATTTTGTGGTTCCATGGGAGTTGCCCTGAACATTACCTGACTGTTTCCGACCAGTTCTACCGTGATGGTGCTGCCTGTGATATCAACATCAAGACCGGACATATCCGGATTACCTGCCAGGAAATCCCTGCATGTTATAAGGTAACCTTCAAAATTGCCTTTTGTTATCTTTATGAAAACCGTATCATTGGCAATATCATCCATCATTTCAGCTTCGACTCCCTCTGCAAGATTAAATGTCACTATTTTATTGTTTACTGCCTTAACCTGCATGGTCGCAGTCGGGTTGTCATGCAAAAGGAACATGCTTGACGTTCCGATATAATGTACAACTGCACCCTGCAAACTCTCGTAACTATAATCGAAATCCGATACTATGACCGAATCAAATATAGCATCCCCGGAGAGTGTAAAGTCCTTTATCTCACCGGATTCGTTGAAGGTATATGTTACATAATGTCCGTATGATGTACCACCTTCTTTCATGAAATTAAGACCATGCACCATTGATTGTGATCTTATTGCATGCGTAGCCTGTTGTCTCATATCAACCATATTTCTTGCATTGAATGAAGTGGTCGTACCTCTCATGTGCATGACCATGTAGTTTGCGATATCGTCATTTTTCACACCGTATTGAAGTTCAATGTCTCCAATTGTCATTGCCCTGTTGATATCTGCCGGAAGACCCAGGTCGGAAATTGCATCATCGATGGATACACCAAATACACCACAGGTCTGTGTGAGTGTATTTTCTGTGAATCCTGTGAACCTGCTGTCCATATGTCCGAAATCATCTGCGTGCATCATGCTGCCCCTCATATGCCCAGGATCTATGCCTGCCCCTGCTCCCATTTGTGCAAATGCAGGGGACGTGATGGCAAGCAAAATTAGTGCGATACTTACTAGTAGTACGACTATTCGTTTCATTATTTTCATGAATTATCCTCCAATCCCGTGATTACTGTAAATTAATATTTAGAGTTGCAGGCAATAAGTTTTGTGGTTCAAAAATGACAGCTGTATAGTCCTGAATGTTTTTATTTTATATACTCATCATCCCCATATGGGAAAACAAAATAAAGTTGTAAAATTAACAGGGAAGGATATGAAATACATAATTCGGGCAAAAACAAAAAATGACCGTACAAAAAGAAGGAAAATAATCAATTTTAAATAGTTTCAAGCATTTTGTTTGCCAGATATATACGTGACAGTAAATATTTCACGATAAATTGATATATGGAACAATGAATTATAAATACATTATTTCACTAACAAACGTCTGAAACAGGCATTCACACTCAACCGGAGGAACATAATATGAAACAGCAAGTAGAGGTAAAAACACTTAAAGTGGGTAAATACGTTGTCGTAGACGATGAACCATGTTCGATCAAAAGCATATCAAAATCAAAACCGGGTAAACACGGTTCTGCAAAGGCAAGGATCGATGTGATCGGTATTTTTGATGGGCAGAAACGTTCTATTATAAGTTCGGTATCAGCAAAAACCTATGTTCCGCTCGTGGAGCGTAAGAACGCACAGGTGCTGTCAGTAGCCAACAATATTGCCCAGTTAATGGACATGGAAGATTATTCAACTTTTGAACTCCCTGTGCCTGATGAGTATAGTAAAAGGGTTGTAGAAGGTTCTGATATTACATACATAACAGCAATGGGTAAAACAAAGATCGACCTCAGGTAGATCTTTAAACTTTATTTCTCTTATTGGTTATGTTCAATCAGCCTAACATGATGGATGCCCTGTCAGACTACAGGGCTGCCGAATATGTGATATTCGGCGTACCATTTGATGGGACATCATCGTTCCGGGCAGGCAGCCGCTTTGCCCCGCATGCTATGCGTAAAGCATCTGCAAATTTTGAGAGTTATAACGCTTTTTTTGATATAGATCTTGTGGAAGTGCGAATTCACGATGCAGGTGACCTTGAGCCGTATGCATCAGTAGATGCTACACTGCGAGACCTGTTCTATGCTGTTGAGCCTATCGCAAAGAAAGGGAAGATACCGATCATGCTCGGAGGTGAGCATTCACTGACCCTGCCCTGTGTCAAGGCATGTGCAAAATACGCAGGTGATGATCTTGGTGTTGTGGTACTGGATGCGCATTTTGACCTTCGTGATGAGTACAGTGGTTTAAAATATAACCATGCGTGTGTTTCACGGCATATCATTGATGAGGTTACTGATAATTATGTTTCGATCGGTATCCGGAGCGGATCCGGGGAAGAGTGGGATTTTGCTAAAGAGAATAATGTCAGGTATTACACACCTGATGACGTTGCAACAAAAGGGATAAAAAACGTGCTGGATGAGGTTGTTGAATATCTTGATTGCAGCAAGATATATCTCTCGCTGGATATGGATGCGCTTGACCCCATGTTCGCACCTGCGCTTGGAACACCTGAACCGTTCGGGCT
Source organism: Candidatus Methanovorans sp. (assembly GCA_020793565.1). Taxonomy (GTDB): domain Archaea; phylum Halobacteriota; class Methanosarcinia; order Methanosarcinales; family Methanosarcinaceae; genus Methanovorans. Next base: position 6,476 of record DQIP01000210.1, on the reverse strand, counting down.
GGATGCTGTGGATGTGCGGGATGTGATACGCACACTAGCACCGATGTCAGTTGGTTTTGACGTGGTTGAGATCGCACCTGAATATGATGGCGGACAGACTGCGATGCTTGGTACGAAACTTATGCGCGAGTTCATTGCTGCACATGCGCGTGCTGCGCTGGGCTGAAGATCGGCAGGTCGGATATCGATCAGTAGTTTCCGTTGACAATTCTATTCTTTAAATAATATATAAACTCTATTAAATTAACAGATGCTTATGATGCGGTTAACTATTTAGGGATTAGAACCAATCATAAGACCAGATAGAATATGAATGAAAAAATTGAAGTAGTATGTCCTTCATGCTCACCGAAAATACCGGTATTGCATGATGTATTGAAGTCGGGTCAGAATCCTGTTGTCAGGTGCAAGGAATGCGAGCATGTGCACCCTACAAAGATCAAGACCAAAAAACAGATCAATATCAGGGTGATCATCAGTAAGGCAGATGAATCATTCAAGCGAAGCATCCGGATGGACTCGGATCATGAGGTGTATGAGGATGATGAACTGATCGTTGATAACGAGTCAGAAGATGAGGTTTATCCGATCATTGTGACATCCATTGAGTCGAACGATAAACGTGTCGGAGGTGCAAAAGCAGAAGATATCGGCACGATATGGGGCAGGGCTATTGATGAGGTCATTGTAAAAGTGGCGATCAGATCCGGCAATAAGACCGAATCGCTCAACAAACGTGTGCCCGGAGGTTACGATTTTGTTATCGGTGATGAGGGTGAAATTAATGGCAAGAAATTCATTATAACCCATGTAAAGATACGGAATGGTGAATTCTGTTCAGGAAAAGGGGAAACAGTTGAGGCTAAATATATCAAGCGTGTGTATGCACAGGCTTTGAAAGTAAAGGCATGGGGAGAAGGGAAATCTGCATGGAGTTTGGGCAGGAAAGCGCGAAACTGGTAGATAACCTGAGATATCAGGGGATCGGGAAAAAAGTTCTTGATGCGATGCTGCTGGTTCCGCGGCATCTTTTTGTTCCTACACAACTTCGCGGGGAGGCTTATATTGATACTCCGCTACCGATAGGGTACAACCAGACCATATCTGCGCCGCATATGGTTGCAATAATGTGCGACCTGCTGGATCTGGGAGAGGGACAGAATGTACTTGAGGTTGGTACCGGTTCGGGATATAATGCTGCTGTGATGGCAGAACTTGTCGGCAGGACCGGGCATGTGTATTCCGTGGAGCGCATAGCGCCACTGGCCGGGTTTGCAAAAAATAACCTTATGGATGCCGGATGTGCGAATGTTACGGTGATGCTTGAAGACGGGTCTGGCGGCGATTTCCCGCATTCCCCCTATGACCGTATTTGTGTTACCTGCGCCGCGCCCGAAATTCCACAACCACTTATCGAACAGTTAAAACCCGGCGGGTTGATGGTCATACCTGTGGGAGTTGCTTCCCAGCAGCTCTATCTTGTGAAAAAAGATGCGGACGGGACAATTCATAAGGAAATTAAAGGCGGGGTTGTGTTCGTGCCGCTTGTTGGCAGGTTTGGGTTTAGTGATGATTAACATAACATTTGACGCAATGGTTGACGCAAAAGACGGGGATAAATACAAACACAACAACTGGAAAAAGAAACAGATACCTTGATATCTGGAATCAAAAACAACGTGTTCATATTCGGCCTTATGGTTTTCTTCACAGGCATCTCAAGTGAAATGCATCCTGTCCTACATTCCTGACAGCCACATTGGGTGCGCCGATGTATGCCATAAGGTTCATTGGTGGGTCGGGCTTGTGATTGCCACATATCAGCACGGATTGTTTGGGTATGAGAACATCCGGCATGCGCTGGTGTCACGTCTGCATGAGGGGGAATGGATTGAGCATGTGCTGCAGGTGGAGGATTGGGGATTTTGCTTCTAGTGTCATGTCAACAATGCAATGTTGCTAAACGGAAGGGGTTAAGGCAGATGCGAAAAACGGCGCAACCACCCGCGTGCCGCGCGGCATGTTCCAACACCATGAATATGAAATACAATACTCTCTTCAAACGGTGCCGTATTTGCAGATATTTGAATTGCATGTCTGGATTGTGGATTTGGCAGTAGTGAAATGTCCCACCTATGGTGGGAACTGGTGCTCCGATCCCTTCAGTTTCTGTAAAATAATATGACATTTTATAGTTGACACGACACTGGATCCTCATTGTTCTATGCATTTATCTTTATCTAAAAAAAAGATAAATTGTTTCCCTCTTGTATGCTTGTGTAGATAACCCAATTTAGCTAAGCCCAAAAGATCTGTTCTTGCGGTTTGGTAAGTTATTTTATAACGTTCTTGCATTTCATTTACAGTTATCAATCTCTCATTTTTGGTCAGAGTGGTGATCACGTCTGCCTGGCGGAGGTTTAGATCAGGATTGTTTTTTATTGTTTCAATGATCTTTTTATTTTCCGACTTTGTTTTTTCAATATATTTTTCGAATGATCTTAATGCAATATCGAGTTGCTTCAAGTTAAAGTTTACAAAATAAGTGATGTCATTATGGTCTGTTTCGGAGTAAATATATGCCCTTGTATATTTACTCGGCGCATTTTTTATCGCAGTGGATACCGCAACATACTCCAACCAATTATATTTTTGAGAAATTAAATACCAATAGAATAAAGCTCTTGCAGTTCTTCCATTTCCATCATTAAATGGATGTATATATCCTATCATATAGTGAAGCACTATTGCCTTAACAATGGGATGTAAATAAAATTCAGTGGGCCCGGTATTGGCAAAATTACAAACTTGATTTAGGAGTTCATTAATGCTATTGTGGTCAGGTGGCTCGTAAAGAAGCTGACCTTCGTCTCTTGAATATACTTTAACCTCATTATCCGTCCTGAAAGTTCCTTCGTACTCTTTATTTTCAAGAGTATTGTTAGTTATTTTCTTATGGATGTTCAGAATAAATTCGAGTGTCAATGGTTGGTTTGTTTCGGTATTATCTTTAATATACATCATTGTGATGTAGTTGTTCAGTATCATTTGTTCAGAGAGGGTCCTGGGTTTTCGTTTTTCTCTCAACATTTGTTTCGCGACTACTCTTGTTGTAGCTGCACCTTCCAACTGGCTGGAAGCTATTGCTTCTTCCATTAAAGAATTGACTAAATATTTTCTTTTTAGGGCAACTGATGGCATCTGGGATTCAAAGTCAAATTTGCCTCCAACTCGCATGTCCAGGTCATGAAGCGCTTTCTCAATCAATGGTGTTTGAACATAACGCAATGTTAAACCATCCATTCTAATCGGTCTATTATTAAATTCTCGAAATAACCTGGCATAACCCCATAAGAGTTTAGGATTTAGCTCTATGTCCTTAAATCTCATCGGTAACTCATCCCAATGTAAATATTTTGAATTAACAATATCTATAAAGGGTCTAAGCTCTTCGATAGATTTAATGTCGCTTTGTCCTAACAACTGATGAATTTCCTCATCATCGGGTGGTTTTTCTGGAATTCTCACAGTTACACACGCTCTTTATCTACTAATTTGACATTCATTAGTATTCATACATCTCTACGTTTTATATATAAAGTTGTCTACTAATTTTGTATTCATTAGTACTAATTTAATTATTCGTTTTATAACCACTTTCTTTAGGGTAGATGTAGTTAATCTCAATAGTATTGGGTCCAGAATCACGGTTCTTGTAATTTCCATGGGGGCAAACGAATCCATGCGCGCCGGTCCCTGGATGACGGATGCATTGGTAGGTCCGGGCTTGTGATCGGCACATCTCTGCACGGATTGTTTGGGAATGAGAATATTCGGCATGCGCTGATGTCATATTTGCATGAGAAGAAAAGGATCAAGTGTGCGCCGCAGGTGGTTGATTGGGAATTGGATGCGTATGTGGAACTTAGCTGTTTTGGTTCGTGAAAATGTGGGTGTGGGGCGGGTTTGTGGGATTATGGGGTCAGGTTGTAGAGTTTGTAGATGAGCCAGTCTATTTCTTCTTACTTTCAAGCCTTTTTTTGGTTTTATAGGGATTTCTGAATGACACTCAAGTATATAAAGAACATCTCTTATTTATTTTGCATTGCTCACAATACTTGTGCATTATTGGCAACTATATATATATTACATACGCCATATATATTTGATCAACTATGCAACCCCAAAAAGTGACCAAAGAAGAAGTTGTAATGTTCTTTAAGAAACACCGTGTTGTGACCTGGGAACAACTAACATCACAGTTCAACATTACGAAGCAAGCACTCCAAAAAAAAATGGCAGGATATCCACATCTCACAAGCCTCAATCAAAATCGTCAATATCTTGCCCTAGAAGAATTCATTGGAGAAACAAATCAATATGGAATTTGGAGACACAACGGGATTGTCATATCCATACATGGTAATACTCCAAAAACACTCACGCATCTAATCAATACAAGCAATTGTGGCTTGTCCACAAAACAAATTGAACAAATTACATCCGTAATGTGCAGGAGCATTCTCCTTAAACTACTAAAACAAGGCGTAGTTACTCGTATCAAAGAAGGATTCGATTACATCTATTTATCATCAGAACCAAAAATAAGGAGATCTCAATTGGAAAAAAGAGGACTTGAATCTTATGAAGTTTTGGTCGAAGCTCAAGTATCCCAGCCATCAGTGAAAGAAAGAGAGATCACGAATTTCCTTGAACTTGACGACGAAGATTATCTTCTAAAACGATTAGAAATGGTACGTCGTGTAAAATCAGGAAAAAGTAAAGCTCAGGTGGCAAAGGAACTCGAATGTAGTCCCAATACTATTCGAAATGCATGCGAAACCTTTGAAAAAGATGGTGCAAAGGGACTCATCATAACTCGAGAACAGCCAAAACACAAGATGACTGAAGCCGTAGAGAAGGAAATACTCGTAATAAAAGCAAAGCATCACGAATGGTCTCCTGAAAAAATCGGGACGGAGCTTCGTGAGCGAAACCTCGACATAAGCGACCGATCAGTGAGGATATTTCTCGACAAAATCGGGCTTATCCAAAAAAAAACTCATCACAAAGCGTGAATGTCGCCTGTGGAGGATTGTTCTTATTAAAAGCCATGCTCCAATACATTGCATTTAATAATGCTACGGAAATAATATCTGATCAGGACCTCAAGTTCTCACCGTTAAATTTCGCTTACACACAAGCATGGATGACCATCAATGATGTGGACGCACCTTATCAGCTAAATGAGATGGACCTAAACGATCTCGCAGTTCTCCTGAACGTGCCTAAACCGCCCTTGAAGGACGATATTTATAATTTCTATAAACTCCTCGACGAAGATGAATGCGAGTGTTTTGTGGATGAACTGGCTAAATGCTACAAAAAAGCAGGTCTCATCGGAGGAGTTGTAGTATTCTTCGATAATCACACCATACCATACTACGGTGGTGTCCCCATAGGTTTTGTATACCACACAACCAGAAACATGCCAATCAAGGGAATACATCTGGCCCAGCTCAACGATATCAACGGAAATTTCATTTTGTTCAAGTTAATACCGTCCACCACTGCGTTCGCCAACATACTCGTAGAACTCTTGGAGCGTATGAGACGGGTCCTTGATATCACTATCCCTTTGACATTGGTTGTTGATCGTGAGGCTGAAGGGCTCCAGCTTTTCCAAGAATTACAGCGTCGAAATATCTATTTCACTGTTGTTATTACAAAGAATTCCAAGGTCACCAAGGAAATGGAAAGCATTCCAGAGTCGGATTTCAAAGAGAAATTCAGGGATAAGGAGAAAATCACGGAGACTGAGATTACACTCAAGGATATTCCCTTTAGAGCTGGTGTGATCATGCACGAAAACGGAAAACGATATGGATTCAGAACTACTATTCCGAAAGAAAATATTTCTGATATCAAGGTTATCGCTAGCTTTATACCGGCTAGGTGGCGGCAGGAGAACAAGTTCGAAGAGGTGAAGAACGGAGAAGATGTGGATAAGATTGCAAGGTACGAGTTCTTGGCTGCCCCAAATATACATCTTCAGAATAAGTACGATGAATTGCAAAATCAACTTCAAAAAGTAGGGGAAAAGAGAGTGAAGAAAGAGGGAGAACTGGAAATATTAAGTAAACAATACGAGAAAAAGAAACAAACCTACGAAAATAGATTGGGTACAAAGGATGAACAGTTGGTTAATCTCGAAAAACGTCTCCGCAAAGCTGGTGAGAGAAATGTTTTCGAAAGACGATTGAAGATAAAAATGAAGGAAAGAGATGGCATTATACAGTACTATTCGGTTGCATTATCAAAGATTGGGAACAAAATGGATGAGGTGACTAAAAGATTGGAGAAAGACAACACCAGTAAAGAAAATATGGAGGAGGAATTGAAGAATATCGACCTTGATGCCGAATTCTTCCGATTGAATAATGCGTCTACGACTTTCAATATTGCTGTGAAGGAGG
>DQIP01000211.1 GCA_020793565.1 Candidatus Methanovorans sp. | reverse complement strand
ACGATTAATGATTAATTGTGGGAACAAAAAATGGTTGCAAAGGACACCAGCTATGGCTCAGAAAATAGCAGATCATATTTGGACATTGAAAGAATTATTAACATTCAGAGTACATGTTCAGTAACTTGGGGACACGACCAGATGATGCAGGTGAGTGGAATCTATCAGGATATTACTGATGGCGGTAAAACTGCAAAAGCGGCTATAGCACCGAATCATGAAACTGCGTTGTGGTATAGGGCCAGTTTGGATGTTAAAACAAATGTTGATGAAAAAATTGATGAATATGCAGAAGCATTTTATCCGGCAAAAATAACCGATATAGATGGCTATCTTGATCAGACATTCGAAAATACAACCAGTCAGTTGAAACTTCTGACACTACTGACAGTGATAATTGCAATTCTCGTGGCAATGCTGATCACATCACTGTTTTTAAAAATGCTGATTGCAAAAGATTCGTCTCAAATAGTTATTATGAAAAGTCTTGGCTTTTCATTAAAAGATATTCAATTGCAGTATATAACAAGAGCATTAGTTGTATTAAATACAGGTATTATTCTTGGAACATTGTTTTCAAATACTATCGGCCAGAGTATGGTCGGAGCTATATTATCAATGATTGGGGCACCAAATATCGAGTTTATTATCAATCCTTTCCATGCTTATATTCTATGCCCGGTTGGATTGATCATTATAGTAACCGTAACAACATTGCTAAGTATTGTATCTATGAAGAATCTCAATATATCTGACATGAATGCAGAATAACAGGGGAATAATTATGAATAATATATTGGAGACTAAAAATTTATGTAAAACATATGTGGTTAATAAAAAAGAACACAAAGTACTTAACAATGTAAATCTGCGGATAAAAGAAGGTGAGTTTATATCTGTTATGGGACCATCCGGTTCCGGCAAGTCAACGTTACTTTATAATGTCAGTGGAATGGATAAAATGACTGCCGGCAGTGTCGTGTTTAAGGGTATTGAATTATCAACTTTATCAGAGAAAGAGATGTCCACATTACGATTGCACGAAATGGGATTTGTTTTTCAGCAGATAAATTTGTTAAAAAACCTTGGTATAATTGACAACATTATTGTATCAGCATATATGGCAAAAAACAGGAGACGTAAAGAAATTAATCAATTCGCAATTGAATTGATGGAAAAGACAGGTATAGCCGAACTTGCAGACAATGATATAACACAGGCTTCGGGTGGTCAGCTTCAAAGAGTTGCAATTTGTAGATCGCTTATTAATAACCCGGAGATTATATTTGGAGATGAACCTACAGGCGCTTTAAATTCAAAATCTGCAAATGAAATAATGGACATGTTTAAAGTAATAAATGAGTCGGGAACGACTATTATGCTAGTAACGCATGATGTTAAAGTGGCATCAAAAACAGAACGGGTTCTCTTTATGATCGATGGCAAGATAGAGGGTGAGTACAATCTTGGAAAATTAAAAAAGGAAAATAAAGATGGCACGCAGAGAGAACAAAAACTATCAGAGTGGCTATTAAAAATGGATCGGTAAAAACTTTACCAGCGATTAATGTTTATTATTAGAAAAGAAATATTAAAAATGAATATTGATTCTAAATCCAAAAATTTTGTCTTCTAAATTCCACCAAATTTGGTTTGGAGAATTCATCTCAATGATCGTTAGTGGTCTCACTGTACTGACAAATACCTGTCTCTGGTTTTGTACAAAAAAGATGGCGTGATGTATGACACACTACTACAGACCTTTTCAGTTTTGACCAGATGGCTGTTAAGTGGGGAGAAAGGCTGTTTAAGTATTATAAGGCTCGAGCGAGCCCGTTTTGATTACAGATATTGTCATTCCGGGAGGCAAAACCAGGCAAGTCTTAAGCACCCTTAAAACCAGACCATGTCTTCGGACAATTCTTGGGGTTCAGCATCCTTTGCAAGATGTATGATGGCACTCCCGAATCATTTTCTGGTTATGTTAGATAAAGGTAGTTTAACACGCACACCGTGAAACATATATATGTACCCAACCCCTATTCTGCACCATACAACCAATACAACATCCACACATAATTGGAGTAACAATGACATTAATGGAAGATGCAAAAAAAGGGACCATTACACCGCAAATGAAAGTTGTAGCTGATGCTGAAGGGATCGATGTCGAAACCGTTTGTTCCTGCATTACTAAAGGCTGGATAACAATTCCTAACAACATAGGGGGAAATTCCAGACATGTTGGCATAGGCAAGTACATGAGCACAAAGATCAATGCAAATATCGGCACGTCCCGCGATTATGTGGATATTGGTGAAGAGGTTAAAAAAGCAAAAGCGTCAGAGATTTTTGGCGCGGATACCCTGATGGATCTCTCAACCGGAGGCGATCTTGACCTGATACGGCAAAAAGTTATGGATGCAGTTAACATCCCGATCGGCACGGTTCCGGTATACCAGGCTGCTGCATCACACAAAGCAGTTGTGGATATGTCGTCCGATGATATGTTCAATGCGGTGCGAAAGCATGCAAAGGATGGCATTGATTTTGTGACGGTACATTGCGGGGTTAATCGAAACGCGGTTGAGCGCCTTAAGACCGGAGACCGGATTATGAACGTTGTCAGCCGGGGCGGTGCATTTACGATCGCATGGATGCTTCATAATGATCAGGAGAATCCATTTTATGCGGAGTATGATTATCTTCTTGAGATCTCTCATGAATACGATATGACAGTGAGTCTTGGTGACGGTATGCGCCCGGGATGTATCCATGATGCGTCTGACCGGCCAGCGTTCATGGAGTTCATCACGCTTGGTGAACTTGTTAAACGGGCGCGGGCTGAGAATGTCCAGACTTTCGTTGAAGGGCCCGGACATGTCCCTATCGATGAGGTCGAGTTAAGCGTGAAGGGAATGAAACAGTTATGCGATGGCGCACCACTGTACCTGCTGGGTCCCCTTGTAACTGATATCGCACCTGGTTATGATCATATCACAGGCGCCATCGGCGGGACGCTTGCAGGAATGCACGGCGCGGATTTCTTGTGCATGACAACGCCGTCAGAGCATCTTGCACTGCCGACTGTGAATGATATCAGGGAAGGTGCCACTGTTACGAAGATCGCTGCACATGCTGCCGATCTTGTAAAAGAAGGGCAGCGCGAGCGTGCACGGGCATGGGATATTGAGATGGCACATGCGCGCAGGGATCTTGATTGGGAGTCGCAGTACCGCCTGGCGATCAATGGCGAGCGTGCAAGGTGTATTCGGGAGAGCAGGGTTACCGGCAGTGATGCATGTTCAATGTGCGGGGACCTGTGTGCTATGAAGATTGTGCGGGACGCGCTTTCGGATAATAAGTATTCTTCGCAAAAATAGGTGTTTTTGAAGCAATCTTTAAGTACATGAAAAATAGTGTCAATTGTACCATTCTTTAATTGGCTGGAGGTTGACAGAAGATGACAAAGGTTGTACTTATTTACGGCACGGGTAGCGGAAATACAGAACGTGTGGCAATTGGAATAATCGAAGGTATTGAGGCGGCAGGTGCTGAGGCCATACTAAAAAAGTATGATGGGGAGTTTGTAGATCTGTCTGATGCGGATGCTGTTCTGGTGGGTTCTCCAACTTACAATACAAAGCCAATGCCGTTCATTAACCACATATTTGATGGTAAACAGGGCGACCAGTTCGATGGCAAGGTCGGTGCTGCGTTTGGTTCTTTTGGAAGGGATGGCAAAGCAGTACAGATCATTACGGAAAAGATGAAAGAGCATTCAATGGATGTGATCGATCCGGGTATGGCTGTGTTCACACGGCCTAATGGGGAGAAATTGGAAATGTGTCGCAAGTTTGGGGAAAGTATAGTTGGCAAGATCAAGGGTTTGTGATATGTTATGGTGGATAGTCCCATCATATGTGCAATATGTTGGATTATGTTGCCATTATAATGGCACATGAAAAAAGAGACATTAGTCCATTAGTATTTGCATAGATGGTTTCGATAAAATCTCGATGCACAGCCCATATATCCAGACCCCGTGCAGCAATCCCGCCGCAGGCGGCACACCCCAAACATTACAAAAAATGTAGATCTGTCATATAAACTTCAACATTTTTAAGAATACTGGTGTGTAAAAACGCCATGCTGCGTCATCCCATATTTATGTTATATGTGAAAATGCCGCGAAAAAGTCTATATCGTTTGCGCCAGTGGTTCGGGAAAAACCGCCTTCGGCGTATTGCTTCGGCATTAAAAATATCTAAACAAATACCAATACAAAAAGAAGAGAATACATCAGCCGGGATTCGAACCCGGGTTCGAGCGTTGGCAACGCCCGGTGATAACCACTACACCACTGATGTGCTTTGTGTATTTTCCACTTAATATTTTAATATTGGATTTAGGTTTAAGTTTAGATTTAGGTTTGGATTTAGGTTTAAATATAGGTGCCCAGACCCGGACTTGAACCGGGGACAACTGCCTCTTCAGGGCAGCGCTCTCCCAATCTGAGCTACCTGGGCATTTGGTAGCGTCTTTTCGAATGTAGATTAGTGCTTTTTGATTTAAATGTATCGAATGATGTTGCTGAGATTCGCAACCCCAGATCACGCTTTTAGAGCGTAATCCGGGTATCAAGCTTCGCATGACACCTCACATTATATTACATACTATTAATGTTTCTATCAATGGGCCCGCTGAGATTCGAACTCAGGACCTCCGCCATGTCAAGGCGACGTCATAACCGGCTAGACCACGAGCCCGTTGCATTCAGTGCAACATCCATATTGCATAATTACTGATATACTTTTGGGTTGGGCGCCGTTTTTGGTGCTCGCACTTGTTATATTGTGCCAGTTTCCTTGTAATTCTTAGATTCGATTGTTGATATCTTAGGATTATCGCCGCAAACCGGGCAGGTTGGATTTTTCCTTATTTTGATCTCATCGAAAGTCATCTGGATGGCATCATAGTATATCATGCGCCCGGCCAGTAGTTTTCCTGCATCCAGCAGGTATTTGATAACCTCTGTTGCCTGGATCACTCCGATGATCCCGGGAAGTACGCCGAACACCCCTGCTTCCTGGCAACTGGGAACCATTTCGGCAGGTGGGGCGTGTTCGAACAGGCACCGGTAACAAGGTCCCTTATTTGGAAGGATCGTCATGACCTGTCCCTCAAAACGGAATATGCTGCCATGTGAGAGAGGTATTCCTGTTAACACACAGGCATCGTTCACAAGATACCTGGTTGCAAAATTATCAGAACAATCAACTACAATGTCATAATTTTTGACAATATCGAGTATGTTATCCGGAGTTATACGTTCATAATAGGCCTTGACCTCCACATCAGGATTCAGTTTGTTCACAAACTGTGCTGCGGATTCGACTTTTGGCATATCAACATTGCCACCATGTATCACCTGTCTCTGGAGGTTGCTAAGGTCTACTACGTCATCATCCACGATACCGATCGTGCCAATACCTGCTGCTGCAAGATATTGGATAACAGGTGAACCAAGCCCGCCTGCGCCTATACAAAGAACCCTGGAAGACAATAGTTTTTCCTGTCCTCTACCGCCAACCTCTTGCAGGACTATGTGCCGTGCGTAACGGCGTACCTGTTCGTCATTGAATGCGCCCATCATTTGTAGCCTCATTTTTCTTTTATTGCTGTTGTGTACCTATAAATGTATGGTTTGTGGGTTTAAAATATTGGTTAGTTCGTGTACACTCTTTTTTTTGCAGGAGCAATTTTAAATGGGTACTTGGTAAGCAGGATGATTTATGTCAATCAAACGCTGCAACGGCACACCCAACCGCAACAGAGGTGCGGGGCATAATAACCTGGATAAAATCTCAACCAATCACACACCTACGGCATGATATTGATGGGGGCGGTGGTGGCTGAGTTGGTTGGCGCGTAATCACAAATAAAACGCAGAATTTGGCATGCGCATTGACAATAAACCAATACCAATCTTATATACATTAAGTACTTAGAACATAATAGAATTACAATGAAAAAAGTAATATCACATTGGTGGAAGCAGGCGAATAGAGACCATCTGACTGCAAATAATTGCATAACATCAGGTGACTATTATGCGAGTGTCTTCTTTAGTGGGCAGGCAATATAAAAAAGACTAAAAGTGCTATACATCAAAGTATTTGAGAATGCGCCTCCAAGAACTCATCATATTGACAAACTTGCCTCGCTTGTAAATGCGCCGCTTGAGATAATGGGTGCAACTTACGAATTTTTGGAAGATTACATGCTCTCAAGGTATCCCTATGTATCTGATGAGTTACCCTTTGAACTATACAACGAAGGAAATTCAAAAATCAAACTTGTCAGGCAAAGGAGATAATATTATAGGCAAAATCACAGATGGGGGAAGATTATGATTGATAACGCTAAGGTGGGGGATAAATTGGTCAGAAGGTTCCTTACTGAAAAAATAGATATCATTGTATCAAAGTTCAATCCTGAAAAGTTAATACTCTTTGGTTCGCGTGCATGGGGAAAACCCACAGATGACAGTGATATTTATCTTATCAGGTCGCCCCAAAACTCAAAACGCGTGTACAAATTGCATATTTTTTATCCGTTCCGGGTAAAATACACTTGATTTTTGTTAATGGTTGCTGAATTGTGACAAAATGCAGTACATTTGTACAATGAAAATTGGTTTTGGGACGGCCTGCCGTAATCATTTCTCACTCTTTCTCCCGATAAACACCCACTGGTCATAAATGCCAAACTGGTCTGTATTATCCATGACCTCGCCTTCAACACCTGCCATGTGCAGTGCCGATTCCAAAATGTCCATCTCTGATTTGCCATTTACCGTAAACAGCATGAGTGCACCCTCCTTTGCGACCTTTGCGGACTCGAACATCATGCGGCCCCACATATCCTTGTTGAACTCATATATCGTGCCAAGCATAAAACCGACTACACAGTCAAAACGTCCCTGTTCGAAGAAATTGGAAAGTATTGTCGCATCCATTACAAGAGTCTTCTTTGGATTTAGCACACCATGAGCAAGGCCCTGGCATACCGTGCATTTTTCATATTCGATCGTAGTAGGGTCAATACCCAATTCGTGCATGGCCATCGTTGCCATGCCATTGCCACAGCAGATCTCCAGCACATCACCATCAATACGGATGCCAGTTTGTGCAAGTTTTTCCAATAGTTTTAACAGGCGATCCAACCTCTCCTTTGTATATACCCGTTCATATGATTCAAGGGGCATCGTGCATTCAAGGCATGTTTTGCGGTTTACCAACAAAAGAGAATAATATTCGATCAATGCTTCATGCATCACATTATTTGCAACCTCTATCACCCGCTCAGGTTTATTGATGCCTAATATAGAATCAGCAAGTGATTCAAACTCCCCTGCGGATCGGCTTGCTATTGAAGATGTGAATAGCGACCAAGAATTAACCGGAACTTCTTCAGTCTTTTCATTGAATATGGCTAACCCTGTGGTTTTAGTACCGTCGCTGATCCGTATGACCTTTAAATTATAATCACCAACAACATTCAGGATCTCCTTAAGGTACAATAATGTATTATCAATGGTTTTTTGAGAATTATAGTTGGGCTCTACTACATATATTTCGTCTTCTGTATCAAGTATCTCTTGCAAAATCATAATCAATTCAATCAGGTGATTCAATATTAACATTTCGCACAAGAATCAATGAACTTATAAGGTCCGGCTGGCTTGATCGTGAAAGAGTGAATTGGAAAGTACATTATGATCGATTATATTTGTGATCGGTTAAAGATGATTGGAACCGGACAGGGCATCAATATAATAGTGTTCAGATTCCAAAATAATACAACAATGTTCTCAAATAGAAAAACAAAAACATTCGAATGAACTCGATAATTGTCAATAACACCATTTTCGTTATTGTAGCAAGTTCATGATAAAATTAGAATAAATCATACAACAGTTGTAAATACGGCACATACGGCATAAGATTTAAAGCTACAATACCATAATAATCTTAAAACAAAAATGTTTAGGTTGCAGGAGGCTTATAACAAGCCAAACCAGTTGAAAATTATATCATCATTATTGTAAATATTTCCGGTGAAATCATAATGAGAATAAATCAGGATTGTGTTGGATGTGGGCAATGTGTAACGTTTTGTGAAACCGATGCCATTAAAGTCAAAGGAAAAGCAAACATCACAGATGCTTGCATTGAATGTGGCGTATGTGCAAAGTACTGTCCCGTGAAAGCCATTGAGGTACCAGTATGAACGATGCATCCAGGCCCGTGGCAATAATAATTGGTGCCGGACTTGGTGGGCTTTTAAGCGCAGCGAAACTTGTACGGTCCGGCTACGAAGTGGAAGTGTTCGAGCGGCTGCCAATAATTGGCGGTCGGTTTACCAACATCGAGTATCAGGGATTTAGTCTTTCAACAGGTGCGCTTCACATGATTCCTAACGGACCTGCCGGACCCCTGGCACAAATGCTGGAAAGTCTTGGTGCCGATGTGAACATTGTACGCTCTGACCCAATGGCAGTGATACGCCTGCCCGCAAAAACCGGGGATACTGACTACATAAGCGGATACAAAGATATTCCTTTCAGTGATTTCGCAGAACTTCTTTCCGCATTCAATAAACTGAAAATCACTGTTTTGACCATTATTACAAAGATATTTCCGCCAAAAAACGGTTCGCTTGAAGAATGGTTTACCCGCTATATTAAAGACGAATGGTTGGTCAAACTTGCAGATTCATTCTGCGGATGGTCTTTGAGCTTAAGGGGCGCAGACCTGTCTACAAAAGAAGCGTTTATGATATTTTCAAACCTTTATCGATACAGTGGCCCGGGTGTTCCCATTGGAGGGTGCAAAGCAATTATCGATGCACTTGCAGATGTTATCACATTGAACGGGGGCACAATACACACAGGTAAAGATGTTTCCGGAATACTGGTCAAGGATGGCCGGGCAGTCGGTATTACAGTCAATGGGAGTAAACATACAGGTGATATTATCATTAGCGATATCGGGCACATTGAAACGAATCGGCTGTGCATGGACGTTGAGCCGTCGGGAGAATACCTGCGATACCTTGAACAACTTAAGAAAATAAAGCCATCCGCAGGTGTGAAGATATGCCTGGCCGCAGATGAGCCTTTGATCGGACATGGGGGCGTGCTGCTTACACCATATGCAAGACGGATAAATGGCATAAACGAAGTCACGAACATTGATCCGAACCTTGCACCACCAGGCAAGCATCTTGCTGTTTCCCACCAGTGCATACAATGGAACAAGTTCAACGAACTTGAACATGAGATCGATCTGGGATTACAGGATATTGAAGATATATTTGCAGGAAAAAAATATAAGGTTTTGTTAATACAATCCCACTCAGGCGAATGGCCAGTCAACAGGTCAGCATCAGGTTTTGACGTTAATGTCAAGAATACAACACCGATCAAAAACCTCTTTATTGTTGGCGATGGGGCCAAAGGCGAAGGTGGGATAGAAGTAGAAGGCGTTGCGCTTGGTGTGGTAAATACAATGGAAATTATCTTGTGAACGATGTGTGTTTGTTTTGATGAAGTTTAACGTTGCGACGGCACACCCAACTGTAGCAGAGCTGGGGATATCATGGCCAGGATCAACGATAATGTACTGACCGCCAGAGCATCCCTTATCACAGATTAACGTATTTGCTTAATATCAATACATTGGTGTCGGTTAAGAGATGAATCATGGTAAATAATATACATCCATCGAACTTCGAAAATACAAGAACTACAGCCATCTATATATAGATGTGCAAACACATAATTTAAATGTCATGGCAAAAGATATCTTGATACACCAGATCGTTGATGTACTGGAAGTCGCAGGTTTCATTGTCTCGGAGCGTTGCAATATCAGGCCGCGAAGCTTTGACTTTGCTGCACGAAAAGGTGATATTCTCTTATTTTGTAAAGTCCTGTATAACATTGACGGCTTGAATGAAGGTACTGCACGTGAGATGAAAACACTTGCACAATATCTTGGCGGTTCGGTGCTGGTAGTTGGTGCTAAAACCCGTGACCAGTTCCTTGAAGATAGTGTGGTGTATGTGAGATATGATATCCCGTCACTGAATGTCCAGACATTATTTGATTATTTTGTTGAAGAGGTTCCACCACTGGTATCAGCAGCTCCTGGCGGTTTATATGTGTCGATCGATGGAAATGTGTTAAAAGCCGCAAGGATGGATTGTTCCCTCTCGCTTGGTGCACTTGCATCACAACTTGGTGTATCCAGGAGGACCATCAGCAAATATGAAGAAGGGGGCATGGATGCATCCATTGACATTGTGCTCCAGATAGAAGAACTGCTTGATGTAGCAATTGCACGCTCCATTAATATCCTTCGGTCATTTGATAAGAAACAGGTTGCACAACGCCAATACAGTGAAAAAGTGCCTGATGATAATATATTGAGCTTAATACATACACTTGGTTATGACGTACTGCCCACATCCCAGGCACCGTTCAAAGCAATATCCAGTGATAATGCAAATGTCATGTTGACAGGTGTGAGTGAATACAGCAGTGCCATGATCAAGCGCGCCAATCTTATGAGCAGCATTTCCGAGGTTACCCTGACACAATCTGTTTTTATAATAGAAGGGCACAGCAAGTTGAGATCCGTTGACAGTACAGTGCTCATTGAACGACGTGAACTTGATGAATTGTCAGATTGTGATGAACTTGATACACTTGTTCACGAGCGGAAGAAAAAACAAAGTGCTTGAATGAAAATGGAAACCCTAATACCTAATATTAATATATATTTATCTCCTATGTACCCACAATGAGCAACATTACTACTACCACCACTAAAACTAAAACAAACATTGCAGTTTTAGTTTCAGGCCGAGGTTCCAATCTTCAAGCCATTATCGACAATATCGAGAGTGGTAATATTGAAAGTGCAACCATTAGGGTAATCATCAGCGACGTAACAGGTGCCTATGCACTTGAACGCGCAAAAAAGCACGGCATCGATGCGGTTTTTATTGATCCTGCCGGTTTTGAAAATAAATCCGGATATGACCTGAAACTCTTGAATATCCTTGCCAGTTATGACACCGGGTTGATAGTACTTGCCGGATATATGCGGATCATTGGTAAAGATATCATCAGTACATATAAGAACAGGATACTGAACATCCATCCGACCTTGCTCCCTTCGTTTAAGGGATTACATTCCCACAAACAAACACTTGATTATGGAGTGAAGGTGTCGGGATGTACTGTACATTTCGTTGATGAGGGGATGGACACAGGTCCGATTATCCTGCAAAGTTGTGTTCCCGTGCTTGAAAACGATACTGAGGATTCGTTATCCGAACGTATTCTGGAACAGGAGCACAGGATATATCCTCAGGCTATAAAACTGTTCATTGAGGGTAAACTTAAAGTGGAAGGGCGGATTGTTAGGGTTTCAAAATAGGGATTATACGATTCAGATCTATAATTTATTTGATATTTATACCAGTTTACATATTTACAATATAATACACATAACCAAATGGTGAGGAAACACATGTCTTATATTTCAGAAATTGATCCCAGGATCGCAGAAACACTTGAAAAAGAAGCGGAGCGTCAGGACTATAAGTTGAACCTGATCGCATCAGAGAACTATACGAGCCGTGCTGTTATGGAAGCACAGGGCTCAATTATGACGAACAAGTATGCAGAAGGCTATTCCGGCAAGCGCTACTATGGTGGCTGTGATTTTGTTGATATTGCAGAAGACCTTGCTATTGAGAGAGCTAAGGATATTTTTGGTGCAGAGCATGTCAATGTTCAGCCACATTCCGGTTCGGGCGCAAACATGGCAGTCTATTTTTCAGTGCTCAAGCTCGGCGATACTATCATGTCCATGGATCTAACACACGGCGGTCACCTGTCACACGGCAGTCCTGTGAATTTTGCAGGCCAGTTATACAATATCGCGCCTTATGGTGTAGATAAGAAAACTGAAGCCCTTGATTATGATGCCCTGATGGAATTTGCAAAGGAGAGCAAACCCCGGATGATCGTTGCGGGTGCATCCGCATATCCGCGTGAGATCGATTTCAGGCGCTTCAAGGAAATTGCAGATGAGGTCGGAGCATATCTTATGGCAGATATAGCCCATATTGCAGGGCTTGTTGCAGCAGGTATTCACCAGAGTCCGGTCCCTTATGCTGATTTTGTCACCACCACGACCCACAAGACACTGCGCGGTCCACGCGGTGGTATGATCATGTGCAAGGAAGAATACGCAAAGGGGATCAATAAAGCGATATTCCCTGGTATTCAGGGCGGACCGCTTATGCACATTATTGCAGCAAAGGCTGTGGCATTCAAGGAAGCGCAGGGACAGCGATACAAGGATGACCAGGTGCAGACAGTAAAGAATGCGAAGACACTTGCTGCCAGGTTGATCGAACTTGGTTTTGATCTCGTTTCGGGTGGCACGGATAATCACATGATGCTTTTAAATCTCAACAAGTTCGATATGACAGGTAAGGATGCTGAGACTGCATTTAGCAGGGCAGGAATTATCCTTAATAAGAACACGATTCCATTCGAGACAAGAAGCCCGTTCATAACAAGCGGTGTAAGGATCGGTACTCCGGCTGTGACCACAAGAGGTATGAAGGAACCTGAAATGGAAGAGATCGCAGAGATGGTCGCTACTGTCATCGACAATGTAAATAACGAACATGTTCTTGACACCATCAATGCAGATGTCCAGCAACTTTGCAGCCGGTACCCTGTGTACAAAAATATATAATCAAGGCTTGTGTAAACCTTAACAACAGGTGTGATATACAATGTCGGATAATGGTAATGGTCCAAAAATAATAGATGGCAGGAAACTTGCAAAGAAATTGGAAGCGGAAGTAAAAACGGGCGTAGAAAACCTTAAACTAGACTGTGGAATAACCCCGGGTCTTGCAACGATCCTTGTGGGGGAAGACCCTGCATCCAAAATGTATGTCAGGTTGAAACACAAGGCATGTGAGAGGGTGGGTATCCATGCAGAGGACGTTCTCCTTCCGGAAACCACCACACAGGAAGAAATTATCGATATTATCAATATGTTGAATGGCAGGGATAATATCCACGGTATTCTGGTACAGCTTCCACTACCCGGATCCATAAACGAGCAGGCGGTCATGTTGTCGATCGACCCATCAAAGGATGCGGACGGTTTCCATCCCTGCAATATGGGACAACTTTTGATCGGGAACGAGGGATTTATGCCGTGTACACCAGAAGGTGTGCTTCGCGCACTGGATGAGTACGGTGTTGGGATACAGGGGAAACATGCCGTGATCGTCGGGCATAGTAATGTGGTCGGTAAACCGATGGCTGCAATACTTCTGAATCGCAACGCTACGGTGTCAATATGCCATGTTTATACTGATGATCTCAGGAAGTTCACACTGGATGCGGACATACTTATTGTGGCGACAGGTGTCAAGCATCTCATCAAAGCCGATATGGTGAAGGAAGGCGCTGTTATTTTCGATGTAGGGATCACCGAAGAGGACGGCAAAGTTTATGGGGATGTTGATTTTGATAATGTGGTGGAAAAGGCATCACTGATCACCCCTGTACCAGGCGGAGTTGGACCGATGACGATATCCATACTTATGCAGCATGTGCTTACGGGTGCAAAAAATACTAACTGAATGTTTTTTTGAGTTGATCATTAGCCAGGGTTTGCCTGGGTATTGGCTGGGTATTGGCTGGGTATTGATCAGATCAAAAACAAAAACAAAGAAACCGGTATTGTCACATATTTTCCTGTGGTGTTAAAATCATTTTTTGAGATCAGGATTCCCTTTTTAAAAGCACTAAATCCAATATAGTCTTTTGAATTCACCTGATTTTGATATTTCACTTCAATTGGAAGTAGATCACCGTTTTTATCTTTTATTACAAAATCAATTTCTTTTTTCCCACCTTTTTTTCTCCAGTAAAAAACATGGTCGTGCGACGTAAAGACATCACTTGGACTGACATTATACATTAGCCGGATTAAATGATTTTCAACGATGGACTCTATTAGTTTGCTCTTATTTTCAGGACTTTCAAGATACGATAAAGTTGAATTGAAATAGTCTGTCTGCCCGGAAACCCATGTTCTAAGTGAATGGAACATAAATGGATCCTGAAAGTATACTTTCTTTTCTTTTTTGGAATTAAATGTTTTTTTGGTAATGTCCACCTGGTACAATGTACTTAATACAAATGAATTCTCTAAATTTTCAATGTATTTTGATACCGTGTTATGTGAACCGATGTCACTGTCTTTAACGATACTTTGCCAGCTAATGTTAGTGGTAAGTTTATCTGCAACACTTCGCAGTATATTTTTTGTAGGTGCTTCCCGTATTTGCCATCGTGCAAGGTCACCTAACAGGGAGTGAATATAAATTTCATACGTGCTGTCATTAATGTAATTTTGTGTGTAGAATTCATTGATTGGTTTAGGGATGCCACCAGTGATCAGGTACTGCCCAAGTAATCGGTCCAGGTCGGCCTGGTGTATCCTCAATATATCTAAAACAGGATCTATATTGTTGTCAAATAATCCAAAAATGATCTCCTGTCTCCTATTTCCATCTAAGAGAGAATATTTTCTGAATAGATCATTTATTGTCGGGTCTACGGTTTCCGCAAATTCGGCAAATTTCATTGGTGCTAAAATCTTGTTCAATGTGCCGTTACCTTCCCCTCTTCTCCCGGGTAATCTTTCAATACTGTACTTGATATCTATAGCGTGAGAGCCTGTAAGGATGATTGTTGTATCTTTTAATTTACCTGTATCTACCAGGTATTTCAATCCTTTTTCCCAATTTTTAACTGCCGATATCTCGTCAAGGAACAGGTATTTTCGATCTAACTGAAATACTGAAACCCAGTCAAGATACATGTCTATGAGTTCTACGAAATCCTTTTCGTTATCTATAATGTCACAGGTATAATAAAAAATACTTTTCGGATCACTACCGCCAATCAACAGGTCTCTTATCAGGTTTTTTACAAGGGTAGTTTTCCCCACCTGCCTGGGACCGCGAAGTGTGTATATCCGATCAGCGTCAAACTTTATGAAATGCTTAATTCTTGGTTTCCATTGAATTTTTGCATTTTCGAATATCCTTATGTGTGGATCATTGTATATCGCAGAAGGATCTTTCCACCATTGATTTTGTTGTGATATACTCGTAAATTCCATGATAGTCAATATTATGACTGATACTTTATATACATTTGGTCAACGAATTGACAACTTGTTTATATATAACCAGTCAATGTATTGACCTATTGTTTATAAGCAACTGGTCAATATGCGAATGGAAAAACGAAACGGGCAAGATGAGCATCAGTTCTCCCGCAGGCGGCACATCCCATTGCTACTAAGCCCACAAACCAAACACGCATTTCTTATGTCTGCAAATATGATGCTTGAAAAGCGTTTTGTATCTCACGGTCATAATATAGGAACGTGCCGCGCGCGTGGTCGCGTCGTTTTTACTGTCTTGACCCTTTTCTATCTAGCGATATTGTATAATTGACATGGCCGTAGCCGTAAGCGGCGCCCCCTACTTTATGCCATAGTGGCGCATCATCTTCGCTGCGACCTTCTTAACTTCTTTATTATCATCATTTTCAGCCCTGTCTTTTAAGACATCCAAAATATTAGCGTCGTCATGCCAGCCTTGCGCCAGCGCCTGTACCGCCGCCATCGTGACATAATTATCTTCATCCTCTACTGCCCGTTTTTTTTGAGGGGTTATTTCAAAATATAATAACGGGAACTTTATATAGAATTGCCACAAGATGCCAGTATGGGTAAAATTGATTTTTCAAAAATCGCCACCAAATATGAAGATTATTCATTGATTCAGAAATCCACAGCAGGGATACTTTTAGAAATTTTAGAAATTGGAGATAATGATGATGTTCTAGATTTGGGATGCGGTGTTGGCAATATCACAAGGGAAATAAGGAAAATAACTAAAAGCAAAGTAGTTGGGATTGATCCTTCAGAAGGGATGATCAAAGAAGCAATAGGGAAAAGCAGAGGTTTTGACATAATCTTTAAGGTAGAAAGTGCAGAGGAGATGGACTATAAAGACTGTTTTGATGTAATTTTTTGCAACTCTTCATTTCAATGGTTTATAGATCCGGAAAATCTGTTAAAAATTGCTACACAGCTTTACGAAAAGGCGGAAGGATTGGGATCCAGGCACCAGCTAAGAAAGTTTATAGCCCTGATTTTATAGAGGCGGTTGGAAAAGTAAAAGAAAACCCAAAAACAAGAGATGTTTTTGCTCACTTTAAGGAACCCTGGTTTTTACTTGAAACATGCGATGAATACAAGAATTTATTTGAGAATATTGGTTTTAGGGTGGTATTCTGTAAAATAGGGAGTGTAAAAACAAAACACACACCTGAAGAAGTTTTGAACATCTTTTTTTCTGGAGCTGCCATCGGTTATTTGAGCCAGGATTTTTATGATGTGGAAATTGACGTGGATTATGTTGAGAATTTTAAAAACATTGTAAAAGAAAACTTTATTCAACAAGCAAACAATCAAGGAGAAATAGAATTGAGATTTAACAGATTATTTTTGGTGGTCATTAAAGAGTGAAGAGGCAGCAACTTCATATTGTACCGTGTAAAAAAGCACGCTTTGTTCCATCCAAAATTTTGTTATCGTAAAAATTTCAGATATGCCAAACAGGCCATCCCAACTCTGGCAGGCGGTAAAAATGCAGGGAGAATTACACGTTGAATAATTTTGAATAGTAAAATTGATCTATTCCATATATGATATGTTAATACAGCCACCTAAATCTGCCGCAAAAGTCGTTTTTATTTTTTTTCGGCATCTCCAAAAACTCTTGTCAAATTTCTATACAGGTATTTGAAGTGTCCATCTCATTGTTCGGAGGTGCTACCAAGTATTTCCTTGATTTTTTCAATAACCGCAATCGCATCATTGCGTTTAACGTCAACCTCGTGTTCTTTGCAGTATTCAATAAGTACATCACCTGCACCGGATGAAAGCACCCCGTCTCTTACTCCCTGTTTCACTACTCCGAAATAAGTCCTCTCTGTATAATGCGTCTTTTTCGCGATGCCCATCAATAATTCATGGGTGTCACTATCGATAATTTTACCATCATATGCCGCATTAAAAGTTTCCCTTATATTCACCATCGGGTTTGACACAGGTTCAAAAGTATCCGGGTTTGTAGCCACGGCAACTTCGTCATCGGCTTCGATCACACCGTCACGGTACCATTCGTATATCTTGCCAACACCTATCATTCCGTAAGTATCGAGTTCGGATGCACGGAGTGCTCCCATGCTGCAACCCCCGACAACAATAACCTCACTCTTGAGTGCCTTTGTAATTTCCTTATGTGCAACTGCAGTCTTATCAAAAAAGATACCATCAATGATCCCTATCACATTGTATCCACGTTTTACAGCCTTCCGGATGTCGCATCTGAAAACAGGTCGGCTGTATTCCACATCAAGTATATTTTTTGCATCTTCATGGCTGATGCTTGTACCTGCAAATATGATGGGACGAAGTACTTTGCTCATCGTGGTCTCCTTCTTCTCCACGGTCTGTCTTCCCTAGCCATCTTTTGCCTTTTAACTAACTTCATTCTCTTCCCGATACGCTCACGATCGAGCGTGTAGAGTTCAAATGTGGGGATTATCACACGCACAACAGGCACGTTTACGTTTTCTCTTGAGAGATCAACTACAATAACATTATCAACAAGGTTCTTCAGGTTGTCAAGCACAACCCTGATATTACCTGCCGGTGTTGCTGTCGAGAAGTCTTTCATACCTGAAAATGAGACCGTCTCTTTTTCCTCATACCAGAACTTGTTCATCCGTTTCATTTGTTCGTACCCGATGTTACGGACAAACTTTTCACGGTCTGTATCCTCGCGCGCTCCATGAATCTGGACAAGCCTGGACTGGGCGGCTTCGGTTATTGCCCGACTGACTGCAATTTCAGGCTTTAAGTGCGAACCCGCACCCATTACCAGCATTGCCGGATCCTTTGACTTAATATCATCAGTTACAGCAACAACTGTTGTGACATCAGTGTCATGCTGGAGTACCCACAGTCGGATTTCCACGTCCACATCTTTGAACTTCCGGACAAGTTCATAATTAATGCCATCGTTCTCTGTAAGAATTAGTTCCTTTCCTGTATTCCTGTTAAACTCAGCACTGCTCAAAGCATCCCTTTCAATCACTTCCAGCAGTCCGTGGAATATTGCTTCTTCGATCACATTTCCTGCTGCAAGACCGTTGGTGTTGCTTCTGAAAAGTTTTGCACACTGTCCTGGAACTTTGTATGGATGGTAAACTGCATTCGAAGGTACGAATATCTCTTCGTTTTTCAGTAAGTCCCATCCTCCCGTCCAGTCAACAAGTTTGTCCGGAATAAGGGGTTCAGGTAAAAGAAGTAAATGCGGATTAAGGATATTATGTTCTGCGGCTGCTTCTTCATGTGATTTTATGATCGTTGAGGCTGAAATATCGCTATCGATATTATCGTTGGTACCTGCCCTCTCGGCAAGACACCTTTCGAAACCTTCCATCATTGCAGAGATCCTTGCCTGGTCTCCTGTTGCACCTTTGCCTGAATACACGGAAATTGCACCTTCAGCAGCACCAGGTCGTATAGATGAAAATACCGGTATTCCGATCCTGTCAAGATCGGTTATATCTGCAATACGGGTAACACCGATCATCTTTAGTTGTTCCCTGGCATTTTTCAGGGTTGTTTCTCCGTCGTATACCCTCTGGGTGCCATCAATATAGGATAGCGAATCATCAATAATAATTCCGGTCATGAGTAGCAAACGTTCCCACATATATTATATATCTTGCGACAAGTCCTGGCGGACGCTCATTGCAACAACACTAAATGCGCTCCAATGGTTAAGTATATATATTATGCCACCATTATTTATCGACTGGCAGTGAGTAACATTATACTAATGATAGTCCTGCAGCATACTGATTAACTGATATCGTTTTTATAAAATGCGATTGAAGAGACAGGAGGTAATATATGATGAGAAATATAATGGTAAATAATGATAAACATGGGAACTGCAAAAAAACACATGATGCTCCCTGCGTAATATTCAGGGGACACCCCGTTGATACGCTGGATTCCGAAGAGCTGGATCTATATCGTTTTATGATCGGCGGTTTGCAGGCGAAATAACCTGCAAAATCTATTTCTAATTTAACCCTGTTACAGATTTGCATGTATGATATTTATTCGGTCCGTGAAGATTTTCCGGTTTTAAAGGAAGTTGCCTATTTAGATAATGCTGCAACTACCCAGACACCTGTGCAGGTAGTTTTGGCTATGGAAGAATACTTCTTCAAGTACGCAGGCAACCACGGACGCGGTGCGCACAGGCTTGCACGCCAGACTACCAATCATTACGAGGATGCACGTGAGAATGTGGCATCATTTTTGAACATCGACTACAAAAAGACGATCTTTACAAAGAACGCTACTGAAAGTATCAATATGGTCGCGCATGGATTGGACTGGAATGCCGGCGACCACATCATAACTACACTTATTGAGCACCATTCAAATCTTCTTCCCTGGATGCGTTTGCGTGAGCAGGGTGTCGAAGTTACAATTATAACCCCTGATG
Source organism: Candidatus Methanovorans sp. (assembly GCA_020793565.1). Taxonomy (GTDB): domain Archaea; phylum Halobacteriota; class Methanosarcinia; order Methanosarcinales; family Methanosarcinaceae; genus Methanovorans. Next base: position 2,572 of record DQIP01000211.1, on the reverse strand, counting down.
AATACGGTACGATAAATCCGAATGATATCGAAAATGCCATGACCGACAGGACGCGCCTTGTCACAGTTGATCATGTTTCCAATGTCTTTGGTTCGATCCAGGACGTTGCAAGGATCGTGAAAATCGCACACAAAGGAGGCGCGCAGGTGTTGATCGACGGTGCACAGTCTGCAGGTCACATGCCTCTTGACGTGGGTGCGCTCGGCTGCGACTTTTTTGCAACAGCAGGCCATAAAGGTCTTCTTGGTCCACAGGGGACTGGTGTGCTGTATGTCAAGGAACCCGACATGCTTTCACCTTTATTTGTTGGAGGCGGGATGGTGCATGAAGTTACGGTAATGGGGTTTGAAATTGAACCGTCTCCCACCAGGTTTGAAGCCGGAACACCGAACATTCCGGGTGTAATCGGGCTCGGGCGTGCGGTGGAGTATGTGCGGGAACTCGGCACGGTTGATATCGGGCGTCATGAGACTGCCCTTGCAAAGGATGCAGCCCGGCGCCTTGCAGAAATTGATGCGGTCGAGGTGTATGGGCCAGAAGAGCGTGCCGGTGTTGTGCCATTTAATGTGATCGGACTCAACGCACATGACGTTGCCATGATACTGGATGAGACAAAAAAAATATGCGTGAGAAGCGGGCATCACTGTGCGATGCCAGGTATCCGGTTCCTTGGGGTCGAAGGCACTGTCAGGGCATCATTCGGATTGTACAATACCCGTGAAGAAGTGGACTTGCTTGTTGATTCGGTTTCACAGGTAACATCTCTTGTTGCGTAACTGTTCATGCCGTGTTCTAATCTGGGATTCTGATAATCTCCATATTAAGTGGTTATTTATGGGAAATTCAAGTCACTCATAAGCGGATTGTTGGGAATGCCACTTAACAGGGATCCCCTATAAAATATCCTATATATCATAACGTTGAATAGGTCATAGATGCCCGACAGATACACAAAGAACTATCCTGTAACTACTGTTCACAAAGATGGCACTGTGCACTATTTGGAGCGCACTGTTGTAAAAGAGGGTACAATAGAACTGTTGATAAATGGTACTCATGCAGCATCTATTCTTGCTTCCCCGGCGTGTGTAAGGGAACTTGCGGTTGGATATGCGATATGCGAGGGTATTGTGGATTCTAATGAGATATTGGATGTGCGGGTAAACGGCATGGAGGTTGACCTCCATATTAAGTGCACCGGTAATCTAAATATATGGCACGAACTCCGTTCATCAGGATACATCGGTGTCAAATGCCAGGGTAATGAGAACATAAATGTCAGTTCGGATACCGTGTTCCCTGCAAAATCGATCTTTTCCGGTACGAAGTTCCTTGAATCAGGCGTGTATCGCGTGACAAAAGGCACTCATCTTGCGGCATTAGTTTCCCGGAATGGCGAACTTGTGGCGCAGGCAGTTGATATCGGGAGGCACAATGCTATCGATAAGGTGATCGGCCATGCTACACTCAACAATATTGACGTTTCACAACTCTACCTTCTCTCAACAGGCAGGCAGTCGGCTGGAATGGTATTGAAAGCAGCACGTGCAGGCGTACCTCTTGTTGTGACTAAAAGCGCGCCATTTGATAGCGGGATCAAAGCTGCGGAAAAAACAGGCATGGGGTTGATTGGTTTTGTGTCAAGTAATGAAATGACGGTGTTTGCAAACAAATGGAGAATTGATTGATCAACTATGTTGTGAGATTTGCAATTAAATTGGATAACTATTGGTATAATTTTCTTTTTTCCTTTTACCCCTTTGTGCATTTTGTGCATTGCACCAAAGCAAAAGACTATTATGTGTAGGTATAAGTTAATAAATAAAGTTTAATGGATAAAACGGAATAACATTAAGGGGATACTTTAGTGAACAAGGACATGCTTCTTTGGGATGAGACGATTTTTAAAAACGATGAAGTGCTTGAGCTTGACCATCTTCCTGAGTATTTTGCACACCGTGAAACGCAATTGCAGGCGCTGATGTACAGCATGCGCCCGGCAATACGCGGAATGCGCCCTATAAATTGTTTATTGACCGGTCCTCCAGGTACCGGAAAAACCACTGCTGTCTTGAAAGTGTTCGAGGAGATGGGAGAGCACACTGACAATATTATATTCGTGAAGGTCAATTGCCAGATGGATTCGACACGTTTTGCCGTAGTTTCCAGGATATACAAAAAACTGTTCGATGTATCCCCCCCATCATCAGGTGTTTCATTTCGCAAGTTATTTGAGAAGGTCACAGAGTTTTTAGCAGAATCTGGAAAGGTCCTGGTCGTTGCACTGGATGATATCAATTACCTGTTCTATGAAAGTCATGCGGATGAGATCATGTATTCTCTTCTTCGTGCACACGAGCAGTCCCCGGGTACAAAGATAGGGGTTATTACTATTGTCAGTGACACCGGAAAGATATACCAGTTCGATCCGAAAGTAAGTTCTGTATTCTTGCCTGAGGAGATCGATTGTCCAAGGTACGACTATGATGAGTTGCAGGATATCATTTCAAACAGGATCAAGCATGCGTTTTTCCCTGATGTTGTTTCTGATGAGGTACGGGATCGGATCGTT
>DQIP01000212.1 GCA_020793565.1 Candidatus Methanovorans sp. | reverse complement strand
ATGGCCATCGATTTCAAATCTAGTCGATAATTGTATGTAATTGTCAATTTAGGGGTAATTCAATCTACTGATAACGTATATGTGTGGCTGAATAGTTACGTTTTTTCAATATATTATCTATAGAAGTATGTAGGCCGGGTTAACCTGGGTGTCAGGGAAGATTTTCTCGTTGTATATAATCTGGATTATGCAGTCCGAGTTAATCTGAGCGTTAGCGAAGATTTTCTCGTGCCAATCGATTATTATTTAATAGGTGAGTGCATACAATACTTTATTAAGTTCAGTTTGCATAATAAATAATAATATAAAGTAAAGGATTGGGGTAATCAAATGAAAATAAGAGTAGTTAGTTCAAGAGAAGAGATTCCTAACCTGAATCAAGATGAGACGGTTATACACCTCGCGTTCAGACCATCGAACACAGATATTTTCACACTTGTGCAGACCTGTCCGAAAGTCGAAGTAATTCAGCTTCCGGGATCATACCGGCGCACGATATCAAAATCGATCGAGATGTTCATGGATATGCAAAACATCAAATTGATGGAAGGTGATGTGTGGGGACATAGAAAGGATATCAACGAATATTACAGCACTTCTACTGTGATCAATGACAGGATCAAACATCTGAAATCAGAAGGCACCCCTGATGAGGTAATTGCAGATAAACTATCACGCGAGGGAAAACTCAACAAGGATATGCTCCTCTATATGCTGAGTAAGTAGATCACATTATAGTCAAATTTTCCCGGGACCTGCATCACATTAAATAAAATGACAGATAATGGATTGAATCATTCAATCCATGGTTTCTTACTTTACTGACATCACGTTATCGGTGGTGTATTTGTATTTGTTTAGCATTTTTACACCGAGGCAATCCACCGCAGGCGGGGTTGTTGCACGGGACCTAGCAATTAGGGCTATGCATTGATATTTTATCGAAACCAGCTAAACAGGTCCGCATATTTTATAAAGCCGGAATTTTAGATATAACGAGACTGTCGGAAAAGTCCATATTTAGAGGCTTTTTAACTTATTAAATAAATTACACGCAGCGCAGCATAGCGTTTTACTTACGGATATTAATTAAACAGTTTTGATTTAACCCCTTTTCCGACAGTCTCATAACAGTAAAACATTAACTGGATTCCCTGCACGCTTCTGCATCTTTAAGTGCTGCATCACGCAGTTTTTTCCTGAGGTCTGGCATTGCAGCAAGTGCGCGGGTCCAATCCGGCAGGAGTATTTCTGATGAACACTTCAGATAATTCTGACCTGTATCCATAATAACTTCTGAAAATGAATCAACGTACGTCTCTTCCATGTGCCTGTTATAGTTCAATCCATTACAATGGGCATCGGCATGATATTGCCTTATAAGATCCTGTGCAAGGCGTTTATATTTGACGCGGACGCTGTGTAAGAAGGGCTCTGAGATCGGAGTACCTGTGGTTTCTGCTATTATTCGAAGGAATGTTGTTAATATATCTCTTACCATCTTTAAAAGACCTTCATTTATATCAATGCCTACCTTATTGTGCTTGTGCTCATAATATCCCAGATCAACCTGACATATTTTTTTTAATGCCGTGTTCCTATATACCTCTGCTAGAAGTCCGACTTCAAGTCCCCAATCACCAGGAATCCTTATACTTAATGCAAGGTCACTCCGCATTGCAAATTCACCTGAAAGTGTATATTTGAATGCTTCAAAATAGTGCAGAATATAAGATTCATATTTAATATTTATCTGAAGGGATTCAAGCAAAGGACGGACAAAAAGACGAAATACACGACCATGCATAAGTCCATTATTTATATCGATCCTTGCATAATATCCTTTATTGAAGAAAAAATTAAGTTCAGGTTCAATTATAGGATACAACATTTTCGCTGGCAGGTCTTTTGAATATGTAACAATGTCAGCATCATGGAGTGCGATTGCATACGAATTCAGGCTTGCCACACCAATGGCGATCCAGACATCTTTTCCTTTTCCTTTAAATGATGTCACATCAAGTTCTCTTTCTTTCAATTCTTCAAGTATTGCTGTTATCCGTGGACCATTACACCAGATAACCAGATGAGGCAGTTTCAGGTCACTGAAAAATCGCAAAACCTTTTTGTACTGGCCTATATCGTCAGCTGCAAGGGCAATTACAATTTGGTTGATGTATCTGCATTCATTCAATTGGGTAACGATGTTTGAAAGTGCCTTGTTTTCCACTTCCTGGTATAACATCGGAATAATGACCACAGACGGACGTATCAGTGTTAGCTCACAAAGTCTCTTCCCCATCATATTTTCATCTATAGAAAAATCATGAATTGTAGTTACACGTTCCTGAATAAAATCCATGTTACCCCCAAATGTTTTGATTAAAGAGTAGGATAGTGCCTGTAACACTTATTGTATCATATTTGCTGTTTGTAGCAAATCGATTTCCACTCATTTTTACTGAAATTATCCGCCACAATACTAATATTATTATATAAGTCATGCTTTATAAGAGTACCTTCCACCAAACAATCATACTGTTTATTGCCCACTTGTTCAAATTTACGAAACTGATACAATATAACTATTTATTATATCAAGTCATTAAATTGGCAAATCACAATTACGAGGATTTGTAGTACCATGACCAACAAAGATGGAAAAGTGTATCTTGTAGGTTCAGGTCCTGGTGACCCTGAACTTTTGACAGTGAAAGCCCGCAGGCTTATTGATACTGCGGATGTTGTAATATATGACCAGCTGCCAGGCAAGGCGATCCTTGATTCGATCCCGCAAAATACTGAAAGGATAGATGCAGGTAAATTTGCAGGGGACCACAGGCTTTCACAATGGGAGACGAATGAACTGATCGTTAAAAAAGCAAAGGAAGGCAAGAGGGTAGTCCGTTTAAAAGGTGGCGACCCGTACATGTTCGGACGCGGAGGCGAGGAAGCGGAAGTACTTGTTAAAGCCGGTGTCGAGTTTGAAGTGGTGCCAGGTATAACATCTGCTATTGCTGCACCTGCCTACGCAGGCATTCCGGTGACACACCGCGACCATGCCTCAATGGTTACGTTCATAACAGGCCACGAAGACCCTACAAAAGATGAGACTGCCCTTGATTGGGAGACACTTGCAAAGTTTGGTGGTACAATCGTTATTTTCATGGGCGTCAAGATGCTCGGGCATAACACGAGAGAACTCCTGAAATTCGGGAAGGATCCAAAAACACCTGTAGCACTGATCGAGCGTGGAACACGCCCGGACCAGCGCGTGACAACCGGAACCATTGAGACTATTGCAGGTATTGCAAAAGAGCAGGGCGTGAAAGCACCTGCGATCACACTGATCGGGGATGTTGTGAAACTTCACGACATACTTGGTGCACAGGTCGTACAGTAATTATCTCATTTTTTAAAAATGACGATAATGATAACATAACAATAACAAATAATAGGTAAGAGTCAAATGTCAGAGCCTGAACCTACATCTAAGTCTAAGCCTAAACTTGCCATTATGCGACCTGTGAGTTATACAGGGGAATCCGTAAAACTTGCAGAATCGCTCGGATTTGAGACGATCGCAGTCCCGATGATCGAGATTGTGGACAAAGTGGATAGCGGGTTTGATGATTTTGTAAAGCGCGTGATCAGTGGTGAATCCGATTACGTGATCTTTACCAGCGCAAATGGAATTGACTTTACGCTGCGAAAGATCTCTGGTGAGAACAAAGAGCCATTTATAGATGCGCTTAAAAGAACAAACGTTGTCGCAATCGGTCCAAATACTCAAAAGGCACTTCAAAAACTTGGGATCGACGACCCCGGCATGCCTGATGTATACAGTTCTGCCGGGCTTATTGAGTACCTGTGCCCCGATGCCATGGGAAAAACGATTGATATTGCCCGAAGTTCATACGGTGCACCAATCCTGATATCAGGACTGGAAGAATGTGGTGCATCGGTATTTGAGACCCAGGTGTACACCCTTGGAATGCTGGACGGGGATGAGCAGAAAAGACTGATCGAACTTGCGGTTTCGGGAAAGATTTCGGTATTTGCATTCACAAGTTCCATGATGGTGCGCAATTTCTTTGCAAATGCGGATGCGATAGGTGTCGGTAAGCAGATCGTGGATGTATTGAACAATTCCACTGTTGCAGCGATCGGGATCCCGACGGCAGATACATTGAATATCTATGGGGTTGAAGTAGAGGTCATACCTGACAGGTATACATTTGAAGCACTTATCAACAAAGTAAAGGAACATATTTCTAATTGACTTTAGCATAAATAGCGTTTATCCGGTGATAAAATTTGAGTAACCTGATTATCGATGATAAAGCGATTGAATACATACAACAACATATAAGGGATGAAAGTGCCAAAGCAATGCGTGTCTTTATAGGCGGGGGCGGTTGCTGCTCAAGGCTTGAGATCACACCTGTGGAAAAGGCACTGGCAGGCGATGTCACTTACGAAAGAAGAGGTGTAACGATACATGTGGATAAGGCCCTGGTCGAAAGTGTTTCATCCATAGAGATAGGATTTGACGAAAAACGAGGATTACTCATAAATTTATTTGAATTATCTTGAATTAACCTGAATAAAATTCATATAACCCCGGAGAATAACGATGATCGGAATTTCAAAACTTTACTGTGGAACTGTTGAACCATCAGATGCTTTAAGGTATGAGCGCGACTCAAGCAAATTGCCTTCGCACCTATTGCAGTTCTCAAAAGACAAAAAGCCTGTTGTGGTATGGAATATGGGCAGGCGCTGCAACCTCAGGTGCGTGCACTGTTATGCCCAGTCCAGGGATATTGAGTACGAGGACGAACTGACCACAGAACAGGGCAAGGAACTGATAGACGACCTGGCTGAATTCGGCTCACCGGTAATTCTCTTCTCAGGCGGGGAACCTACCATGCGCAAAGACCTTCCTGAACTTGCAGAGTATGCAAAATCGAAGGGAATGCGTGCTGTGATCTCAACGAACGGTACATTGATCGATGAAAAAATGGCAAAGGTGCTTAATAAGATCGGCCTGTCATATGTGGGTATTTCGCTTGATGGCGTGAGGGAGACAAATGATAAGTTCAGGGGCATTCCGGGTGCGTTCGATGCGGCAATGGATGGGCTTCGTAACTGTATGAAGGAAGATATCAAGGTGGGACTACGTTTTACCATCAACAGGAAAAATGTGATGGATATTCCTGCAATATTCGACATTATCGAGGAAGAAGGGATTCCACGTGTTTGTTTCTACCATCTTGTGTATGCCGGACGCGGCACAAAACTTATAGAAGACGACCTGACTCATGAAGAGAGCCGTAAGGCACTCGATCTTATCATGGACAGGACAAAAGCACTGCATGACAGGGGTATACCTGTTGAGGTCTTGACTGTGGATAACCACTGCGATGGACCATACATATACCTGCGCCTGTTGGAGGAGAATCCGGAGCGTGCCAGGGAAGTGTATGACCTGCTTATGATGAACCAGGGCAATTCCACAGGCATAGGTATTGGTTGCGTCTCGTGGGACGGGGCCGTGCACGCTGACCAGTTCTGGAGGCATTATTCATTTGGCAATGTCAAGGATAGGAAATTCAGTGAGATATGGACAGATACAAGCGATGAATTGATGGCTGGTCTTAAGGATCGCAAGCCGCTTATCAAGGCAAATGCCGACAGGTGTGCGAAATGCAAATGGTTCGACATATGCAACGGCAATTTCCGGGTGCGGGCAGAGGCGATCTACGATAATGTATGGGCAGACGACCCTGCGTGTTATTTGACGGATGAAGAGATCGGGTACGACGATCAATAGGCATATTACCCAAGGTGGGGTCGGTGTTGTTCCGGTCCTGCCCTGTTACTTATTGGGTGTTTAACGAGAAAATTCTATAAATTATATACAACGAGAAAATGTCGGATTGAATTATTTTGCGCCTGATTTGAAAATTGAAAATTACATTTCATATTTACTTTCAAAGAGAATTGCAAGGTTGCGAAGCAACCGCAGAGTTCCTAATTCTACCTACAGTTATTATTTGCCAAATGACAACATGCCGTTTACAGCACACCCTTGGTACTCTTGACCCCGACGCCATCGATCATTACAGCGCGGCGCAGTGCATACGCAAATGCCTTGAACAGTGCTTCGATCATGTGGTGGTCATTCTCACCGTGCACCGTTGCGTGAAGGTTCATCTTCGCATTTTCAGCAAGTGATTCAAAGAAGTGTTTTACCATCTGGGTATTGAACTCACCAACGCGCGGCGATCCAAAACCGGCACTGAGCATGAGGTAACTGCGTCCACCAAGGTCCAGTGTCACTTCTGCCAGTGCCTCGTCCATTGGGATTCGTGCTTCACCAAATCTTGAGATTCCCGCTTTATCACCAAGAGCCATGGCAATTACCTGGCCAAGAACAATTCCCGTATCCTCTATCAAGTGGTGTTCATCCACAATAAGGTCGCCTCTTGCGGCAATTGAAAGATCGAAGTTACCGTGTCTTGCAAATGATGTGAGCATGTGGTCAAAGAACCCGATGCCTGTATTAATGTCGGACGAACCTGTGCCATCAAGTGTCAGTTTTATTTTAATATCGGTCTCGTTAGTCTTGCGTGATATATTTGCAGTTCTCATGAAATACCCCTTACTGTCTTAATCTATTTACGAATCGTCCCTGACAAGATGTCCCAAAACTAATTTTCATTGTACAAATTTACTACATATTATCTCAATAAGGCAATTAATGGTTAAAAATATTTATTATTAATACATGCCAGACAATAGATGTGTAATTTGCATACATATTTTTATTTATGGGCCAGCTTGCTAATTATATTTATCGCTTCTGGAAGTGTAAATTTGTTTGTATAAAGCGCACTTCCAACAACAACACCGGATGCACCTGTGTCTTTCAGGGCAACAATGTCTGCAAGGGTTGTAACACCACCCGATGCGATGACAGGTATATTTACTGATTCCACGAGTGCCCGCGTAGGGCCGGGACTAACACCTTGCATGAGTCCCTCGCTATCGATATTGGTAAAAAGAATGCTTCCTGCCCCAAGTTTCTCGAACTTTGCTCCCATTTCAACAGGGGTGTATTGCGATTCTTTTGTCCATCCCTCTATGGAGATCTTGCCATTCTTTGCATCCAGTGCCACATTTATGTGCTCACTTCCAAACTTTTCCGCAAGTTTCCTTATCAATTCCGGGTCATTGAGTGCCGCCGTGCTCAAGATGATCCTGTCAACACCAATATCCAGAAGTGCTGCGCCATCTTCAAATGAACGGATACCACCACCGACCTGTATCGACATTCCCAGAGGTTTGCATTTTTGCACGATCTTCTCGATAATAGGCGCATTGTTGCGCGTGCCTTCAATCGCACCGTCAAGGTCGATCAGGTGGAGCGTCTTTGCACCCTGGGAAACCCAGTCAAGAGCAACTTCCACAGGATCGTCAATGGAAACCAGTTCGCTGCCCGGCACTCCCTGCACCAACTGGACACATTTTCCCCCTCTCATATCGACTGCTGGAATTACTTCAAACATGTTGTCACCTTTAATACTATCGTCTTTATGCTACCTTTATGCTATCACCTATTACGCAATCATACGCTCGATAGGCACGACCAGGATGTCAGATGCTCCGGCATCCTTGAGTTTGTTCACGGTTGAAAATATCACATCGGCATCTACAACGGCATGGACCGCAAGGATTGATTCATCTGATTCGACTTTCATAACAGTTGGTCCTGCAAGTCCTGGGAGTATGTTCTTTATATTATCTAATTTATCAGACGGAACGTTCATCATCAGGTACCGCTTCCCTTTCGCATTCAGGACACTCCCGATCGCGGTTTTTATGTATTGTATCTTTTCCTTTTCAGATGCACTTTTACGGTTTGCTATCAGGCGCACGGATGATGAGAATACATTTTCGATCGCTTTCAAGTGGTTTGTAAGAAGTGTCGTGCCGGAACTTGAGATGTCAACGATCGCATCAGCGATCCCGACATGAGGCGTCATTTCACATGCTCCGCTTACCTTGATTATCTCGATGCTTATTCCGAGTTTTTTAAAATACTGTTTCGTGACATTTGGGAATTCGGTTGCAACACGCATACCTTCCAGATCTTGTGGTGATCTTATGGGTGAATCGTCAGGAACGGCAAGCATAAGATTTGCACGGCCGAATTTCAGGTCAAGTACCACGTCAACATCCGCACCTGTTTCCGATATCAGGTCAAGTCCGGTGATACCCATATCCGCAGCGCCGTCCTGCACGTATTCAGGGATGTCTGCGGCTCTTGCGAACAGGAAAGTGATGTCTGGATCTGTGGTCTTTGCGAACAGTTTCCTGGTTGCTCCCTGGAGAACGGGGAGTCCGGCTTCTTTGAGTAAGGCAACGGTCGGGTCGTGCAGCCGACCTTTGTTGGGTATTGCAATGCGTATCATGATGAGAGTCCTTTGAGTTTAAGGTATAATATATTTATGCTGGTTCTACATTATCCTTTTGCAGTATCGTTCCTGCGCTTATTTGCCTGCCTTGTTATTGTGTACAAACCGTTTGGAGTGGATACATTATAATTTAAAAATACCATGTGGATCTTGAGACTTTTTAATATATTCCGGATCATTCAGGATGTGATAAAAATCCCATCGTTTCTGAATAAGATGGTGCAAATTATTACGGCTGGTTATTATGTTGAATGGTAAATATTAAATATCAATAGTATTTATTATTACTGGCCTAATATGCTTTCATGTTTTGACTTATAAACAGGATTATTTAAAATAGACATAAGAGGATAAAATGATACGAAATATCAAAGTAGAGCACCTCATCGAAACTCCGGTGGAAAAGCAGCAGATCGAACTTGTCGAGCGAAAAGGTGTCGGACATCCGGACAGTATTTCGGATGGACTGGCAGAGGCTGTTAGCCGTGCATTGTGTCAGGAATATATTGAAAAATGTGGTGTGGTGCTTCACCATAACACGGACGAAACACAGATCGTGGCAGGACGATCCAATCCACAATTTGGTGGCGGAGAGGTCATAAAGCCAATATACACGTTGCTTGTGGGGAGAGCCACAAAGGAATTTGAAGGTCAGGAGATCGCTGCTGAGGCTGTTGCAGTTGAAGCGGCTCGCAAATATATCAAGAATACGATTGCAGACATTGACCTTGACAGGGATATGATCATCGACTGCAAACTCGGAACCGGTTCATCGGACCTGAGGGATGTTTTCAACCGGGAACAGGTTCCAATGGCAAATGATACGTCATTTGGTGTGGGTCATGCACCGTTCTCGGAACTTGAGCAGATCACGTATAATACCGAGCGGATGCTCATTACAGACCTTAAGAAAAAGATTCCGGGTATAGGCGAGGATATCAAGGTTATGGGTCTTCGTGATGGGGATGATATAACGCTTACAATAGGATGCGGCATGGTGGGCAGGCATGTGGATGACCTTGACCATTATATAAGCATCAAGGAAGAAATGCAGGATTATGCGGTTGACCTTGCAGGCAAGTATACAGACCGCAATGTTGTTGCTTATGTTAATACCGCAGACAGGATCGATGAGGGGTCAGTGTTCATGACAGTGACCGGAACATCTGCAGAGATGGGAGATGACGGATCTGTCGGTCGTGGAAACCGCTGCAATGGATTAATTACGCCAAACCGTCCGATGAGCATGGAAGCAACCAGTGGAAAGAACCCGATCAACCATGTCGGAAAGATATACAATCTTCTCTCCACCCAGATGGCAAAGGATATTGTAAAAGCGGTTCCTGAGGTTGAGGATGTATATATAAGGATTCTCTCACAGATCGGCCAGCCGATCGACCAGCCACTTGTTGCGAGTGCACAGGTGATTCCGAAAGATGGTGCGAATTTTGCAATCATCCGGGCTGAAGCAGAGGTTGTTATCGATGACTGGCTCGCAGATATCACAAAGATCACGGATATGGTGATCAACGGCGAACTGGATACTTTCTAAGTACGCTGTCAAAAACGATATTTGTGAATTTTTGATATATTCCGGATATGGTCAAAGACCAATCAATTTAAACTGTCTTTGCGGACTTCGCGCTCTTTGCGGTGACTAAAATCATACACCGCAAAGGATACCTGTCTCCTATGGAGTTGGGTACCTGCTACGTACGCAAGGCGTGCAGGTCATTGAGGATCGCAGAGGGTTGTTATTTTTCCCTGCGTCCCTTTCACGGCATTCCAAATCGTCCGGAAAATACTGGAATATCGCCAATATCGGGTAGAAAATGATGATTGCATATCGGGTGCATGGCCAATTGATTCTTTTTTAGTTCCATTTGGCGAAAAGGATAAGTACCATTGTGTGTATGGGAGTGGTGCATCGCCTATTGTTGACGTTTACCCGCCTTAACTCAGTGGTAGAGTGCGCGGCTGTAGTATGGTTCATGCGACCAAGGTCGCACATACCGCGCAGGCACCGCGATGTCCCCGGTTCGAGTCTGGGAGGCGGGATTTCCCAACAAAAGACTTAAATGCAAAAACACACATTATGGTGTAATTTCAAACTGCATGTTCGGATAGTGTAGTGGCCTATCATGGAGCCCTGTCGAGGCTCCGACTCGGGTTCGAATCCCGGTCCGAACGTATCTTAATTTTCACCTGGATTTATTTTATGTCGTGACAGTATCCCATTTTTCGTTTATTTTTTAAACACAGGTGTTAGGTGAAATCCGTATTTGAAAAATGAAGGTACACTATGAACACTAGCTCCTGCGGCAATGCCCGATCCGACAGTTCATCAGGCCATACAATATGTCTTGCACGACCATGTGTCGATGAGCCAGGAAAATATATTGCAGAATCACAGTATCCAAATGATTTTTCGATGGATGCACTTTGCACCATATTGCAAAATAAACTTCAGGAAGCAAGGATATCAGAACTCAGGTGTTCTGAAAAGTTAGGCGTTGCAAGGTTTGAACTGGACGGCAAGACAATCCTACTCTATCGCATTGGCAGGATAGATATTCGAAGGGCTGCAGATATCGCAGATGCAAGCCTTATCATTGAAAAAGTACAAAGGATAGTAAAAGATGCATTTACCTATACTGCCTGCGATTGACCTGTTCTGTTGCTTCATCCAGCCTGCTAATAACCGTATTCATTTTTTTGGAGGTGTTATTTTCAACGCTCTGGATGTTGATCCGCAGCGAGCGTTCCTTTGTCTCTATCATATTGTCAATTTTCCTAAGTCTGATGTCAACTGATAAGATCATGGCAGCCAGTGCTCCGATCATAACCATTGCTGACAATGTGATAAGTGAGTTTGCAGGGCTGTATTTGAACCTGCCAAGCCATTCGTATGTTAGCACAAATGACGATACAACCATTACAACCGAAAATATTATATCACGCGTTTCCATCATTTACCCTCTTGCATGCCTTTGAATAAGATTCATACTATGCTTTTTATTACCAGATAGTACTATTTTAAATATACTATTCAATATTGATGAATGGTTAAATGTATTTTTATACAAGGACCAAGAATATCCAAATTGGAATGTTCAGTATTGTATATTCTCCGATTACCTCTTTTTTTGTGTTTGTTTATATGATTTCGATAAAATATCAATGCATAGCCAGTATATCCAGACCCATATGCAAACACAACTCGCAATAATGATACAAATGTTGCGGATGTATTTGCAACTACACCGCAAATGCTGCCCGTTTCATTTACAACATGCCTGTGCCCACTCGCGCGTGTGCCGCCTTGACGTATTATACGAATCGGGCGGCAGGCAATGAAGTGTCGCCAATGTTGTTTTTTCATTGTGTATTCTATAAGATTATGTAGTCCGAGTTGATCCGACCGTAGGGAGTATTTTCTCGTATACGCCAACATCCATGACAGCTTTACTGAATTGAAAGTTTTATATCCCATTACAATATGAACAAGCATACTGATATTATGGAGTCTAAAGTACATGAGCTCTGAAAAACCACCTGAAAAGCTAACACTCTCAAGTTACATGCCAATGATAACAATGGCAGGGATCATACTTGTTGTACAGGTATTTGCCCTCTTTTTGGCAGCACCAATGAAAGCACAGGACATGGTCGCTTTCAAAGACCCAACTGCAACTGCAAATTCACTCTACTACATCGTTTTTATTTTAGTTTTTACGTTCCTGATGCTTATGGCGATCAAGAGGAATATGAAATGGATCATCCAGCTCGTAATACTACTGGCAGTTGCCTCCACTCTTTATTATGTACTATATGCACTCTTTTCGATCACATCGGTATCCCCGATCACAAACATTGCGGTATCCATCCTGCTTTCCACAGGCATGACCGTGGTTCTGTACAAGTTTCCTGAATGGTATGTCATTGATGTTCTCGGCCTCATGATCAGTGCAGGTGCTGCTGCGATATTTGGAATATCACTTGCAGTTATACCGACCATTGTGCTTTTGGTATTGCTGGCAGTGTACGATGCGATATCAGTATACAAGACAAAACACATGATCGCGCTGGCAGAAGGTGTGATGGAACTCAAACTTCCAATACTGTTTGTTATCCCCAAACACACGGGATATTCGTTCAGGAAAGAAAAGTTTGATAAAGAAGGAGAAAAAGAGGCTTTTTTCATGGGGCTCGGTGACGCAGTGATGCCAACCATACTCGTGGTATCGGCATACATGTTCATAGACCAAACAGGGATCATGCATTATCCGGCAATAGGTGCAATGATCGGAACACTTGTCGGTTTCTTTGCACTTGGCATATTTGTTATGAAAGGAAAACCACAGGCAGGGTTGCCATTTTTGAACAGCGGTGTCATATTGGGATATATTGCGGGGTGCCTGTTATCAGGTTCGCCGCTATTTTGATTTGCCTGCCATAACGATGCACATAAAGTATATCCGGCCAAAATAAAGGATTTACTTGATCTGTGTTTTTGTCGTAAAGGTAATTATGCATTAGTTTAATTATTATTCTATGAAAAAACGTATTGCTGTAATATTTGACAGTGCCGGCACGCTCCTGCATATGTACCGTGTGGCAAAGGATCCGGTCACGGGTCATCTGGTCGATGATATTGAAAGCACTGCCCTGGTCGCAAAAAAGCCACACCAGGCACTTGTTATTCTTCACACTGATCCGGAAACGATCATAAAACAGGACCCTCGCATTCCGTTGATCCAATTCATCAATGATAATGATATATCGATCGACATAAGTTGCTCAAGCAGTCCTTTTACAATTGATATGGCATTTAATATCATCAAAAAAGATAACATTGTAATAGGCGATTTACATGATGTTCTTACTTGTGTTACCGACCAGTGCCCAAATGTATTCTACCTTGCGGCAGGTATCATCGTCGATTCGCAAAATGATGCCGTATCCTATGTATTGAGCACGGGCGGAAGGATTTTTCAACACACTCCAAAGACAGTCAAAATATTGGATGAACTGGGAGTTGATACCTACATCGCATCCGGGGACAGCATGCGCAACCTGCGACAACTTGCAAAATGTGTAAACATCCCTCTTGAAAATGTATTTGAAATCGCGACGACACACGACAAAGAGCGCATAGTTCTTGAAATGAAGAAAAAATACGATACCGTGGTGATGGTAGGAGACGGCATAAACGACATACTCGCATTAAGAGCGGCAGATGTAGGAGTTATGACTACCCAGCAAGGTGATGTGCGACCGCAAAAACTTAAGAATGCTGCTGATGTTGTAATTAAAAACATTGCAGAAGTTATTGACATTGTTGGTAATTTATAGTCATCGACACATTATTCTATTACGTCTATTGCATCCGATTTCAAATGTTCACAGTGCATAAATAATGCGTTATGTTTATGTAGTGCTTCCTATATTATAATTGATGTTCATGTCAATTTTATTATTGATAATGTTCAAATATACAAAATAATAGGTTATTGGGGTTTGTATACATTTTACAAAACCTATGTGTAACTTAATTAAACAAAACATCACACCATCCAATTTAGGCGGAGGAAATTATAATGGCATTGTTCATAGAGATCAAAAACCTGGTTCTTGAATATGAAGGAGTCAAGGTATTGAACAACATTAACCTTAATATTAATGAAGGGGAAGTCGTAGGTATATTGGGTAGAAGTGGAGCTGGCAAGACCGTTCTTATGCATGTCTTGCGAGGGGTTGAAGAATATAAAAATATAAGTGGAGAGGTAATCTATCATTTGGCTCGTTGTGACAAATGTGGTTACATAGAACCCCCAAGCAAAATCGGTCAGAAATGCCCAACATGCGATGACGCAATCATGCAGGCACATGACATTGATTTGGTCAAACTTCATGCACATGATTCTCAACGAAAAGAGACCACAAAAAGAATTGCGATCATGCTTCAGCGCACATTCGCATTATATGGTGATGAAAGGGTCATTGTTAATGTCATGAATTCCTTCACAGAGATCGGGCACTCAAATGTTGATGCATTGTCAAAAGCAGTAGAACTTTTGGACGAAGTGCAGATGTCCCACCGTATGATGCACATAGCACGCGACCTGAGTGGTGGTGAGAAACAGAGAGTTGTTCTTGCAAGGCAACTTGTGAGAAATCCAATGATGCTTCTTGCGGATGAACCCACAGGTACTCTTGATCCTAAAACCGCTAAGATAGTTCATGATGTCATAATGAATGCTGTGAATGAATACAATATGACAATGGTTATCACATCCCATTGGTCTGAGGTCGTGGAACATCTAGCAGATAAGGCAATCTTCCTTGAGGACGGCAAGATCGTTAGCGAAGGGGATCCGGTAAAAGTTTCTGAAGACTTTATGAAACTTGTCGGCAAGATCGAGAAGCATGCTGATGTCATAGTTGGTGAACCTATAATAAAAGTGGAAAACCTTGTTAAGAAATACATTTCAGTTGACAGGGGTGTTGTGCGCGCAGTGAATGATATCTCATTTGATGTGAAAGAAGGAGAGATATTCGGTATCGTAGGTGTAAGTGGTGCAGGAAAAACAACCACATCTGAGATATTGATGGGCGTAATACAGCCAACAAGCGGTAATGTTGAAGTAAGGATTGGCGATGAATGGGTTGACATGACCGTTCCCGGGCCTGATAAAAGGGGACGTGCTACCAAATACATGGGAATCCTTCACCAGGAATACGGTTTGTATCCCCACAGGACAATTATTGATAACCTAACGGAATCAATTGGTCTTGATCTTCCTTATGAACTTGGGGTCCGTAAAGCCTTAATGACACTTGAAACAGCAGGTTTTACAGAGAATAAGGCAAAATCGATATTATCCAAAATGACAGATGAGTTAAGTGAAGGGGAACGGCACAGGGTTGCGCTGACCCAGATCCTAATTAAAGAACCAAAGATAACCATCATGGATGAACCTACAGGTACAATGGACCCGATCACAAAGATCGAGGTCACAAAATCAATCCTAAAGGCACGTGAAGAGATGGGTGAGACCTTTGTGATCGTATCACACGACATGGATTTTGTCATTGAAGTATGTGATCGTATCGCCCTGATGAGAGCAGCAAAGATCGTAGATATCGGGGAACCTGAAACGGTCTTATCAGAACTCACTGAAGACGAACGGACCGAGGCTGCGGAACTATCTTAATATTTATCCCGGGATACTTTAACATTGTATGGACAGGGACTGTCGAAAAAGTAGATTAAACGTGAAATTATTAATAATGCCAGATGATTAAACGCCATGCTGCACCGGGTCATATTTCATTAATAAGTTGATATGGCTCGAATATGTACTTTCTAAATAAATTGCTCACAACGCAGCATAGCGTTTCACTTGCAAATATTAATTAAATTGTTTCGATTTTACCACTTTTCCGACAGTCTCTGGTAAATATCATATGTCATACGGGATTTACAAATTACGCAGCATATTATTTGAGATCATCATCTTGTGTACCATGCATTCTGCCTATCTTGACCAATATGACCCCATGTTTAATGAGATATCCTGAATCGTGGAATTATTGTACAATGTTAAAGAAAACTTTATATCGTTTTCCCTCGTTTTTATCTTTTATTCACCATCTTTAGCATTCCATCTTTAGTATTTCACCATCTTTTGTATAACGATAGTCAGGAGGTGCTCATACGAGTAATAAAATAACGGTTGAGGTTAACAAACATAAGGTAACATTATCAGGGGGAGCAACACTTGCAGAAGCGCTAAATGCTTCGAACACACCCCATAAAGACGGCACTGCAATCGGAATACTTAAGGAAAACACTGAGCGCAAAAGTGATGATATTACCTCATATGACATCATAACACCAAAAGGCGAATTCAGGATCGAACTTACGGATATGGACAAAACATCCAATAAAATATGGACTGAGAATTATAAGGATTACGAAGGGACTCCTATCCGGTGGATAAGTAAAGATGCTGTGGCGTTCGGGCCGTTTGAGACTGATATGCGCCCAACACGGGGCGCTAAGAGGTTTGAACGTTTTGATGTCGCGTTTGGGGCAGGTGGATTTGACCCGAAAAATACCCACCTGATATTCTCAAAGAACCGCCATACTTCTGATTACGGTGCTCCGGAAAACGGAACGTTTGCAAAGATCATAAGCGGTAAAAATGTTTTACTGGAACTGAATAAAAGTGATGCGATCATACATATCGAACCTGTTATTGAATGGGAACAGATAGCAGAGCGCATCTGCACGACCGATCTTTCTACAAAGCTCGATGACGGGGTGAAAATATTCACGTTTTTTGAGGTGGAACTTGCACCTGTAGCTCCTAACGGTGCAGAGCATTTCCTATCACTTACACGTGATGGAACATTCAAGGTTGGAGTAGTGTCAAGTTCATTCATTTCCGATGATCACCTACAGGGTGAGATGTGCGAGTATGAAAACTTTGAGCCAAGGGTCGTTGGCACGGTCTCGATACGCACAGTAGGAAACGGTAACGGACGTGCATATATCTCATGTGATGACCGGACATCCAGTATTATGCATTCGGTTGTAGGGCATGTTACAGAAGGTATAGAACTTATAAAGCTGGCACAACCAGGCCAGCATCTGGAAATCAAGACCATCCCGCGTCCAATTACAATACTCGGAACGAGTTTCAGTAAAGCGGAAAAGCAATTATCCGGAATTGGTGTGAATCTTGTCAGGGACGGACATACCGGTGATGACGCAATAATAGTTGTGCAGACTCCACCAACCACAATCGAGATACTTGGGGCTGCAAAGGTCAGGGCGTTTGGAGTTTCGAATTCACAGCTTGTAAGGATACAATTGTATGATGACCTTGCACCAAAGACCCTGAACTTTTTCAGGCATGCGATCGGGCTCCAGTTTAAGCCGGTCGGGCCATTACCTGTTTTGATGACGTATGAGAATACATATATATTCAAAGCAGAACTTGAAGCGGAAAAATATAAGGAGATCATGCCGGAAAACACTCCTTATGACATGGTAATGGCCGGTGAGATAGGAGTTACAAACCAGGCTGCAAAGAGAATGGGAATGGTTGGAATAAAGACCATGGATGACGAACTCTTTGGGCCGACAGGTGAGAAGTTTACCAGCACAAATATTATAGGAAAGATCCAAAATATTGATAAACTTAAATATTTCAAAGACGGCGATGTTATGTATGTAACAGAATCAATAGAGGAGGAAGAGTGATGGCGGTTCATGAAGACGGAACGATCACGAAACTCGTTGTGATAAGTTCTGATAGCATACTACCTATCGATGCTGCACTTGAGATTTATGGATCCGAGATCGATATCACGATCAAGGAAACATGTTTTGGTACAATGGTCACTGGCCCGGAGGATGTGGTCAATAAAGTGGTCAGCAATGTTGTGAATCTTGATCGAAACCACATTTTCGTAAAAGAAAGAGGATTCCCGCCAGGTGATGACCGCCGATGCCGTGCAGGCAGGGGAGGCGGCCCAAGACCAGGATTCCATTTCCTGCGAAATGAGATCGGAATTTTGCCGATAATTGGAAAAGCACTGGACGATTATGAAAACAATGTGCCTCTTGAGAAAGTCGTACAGCCGGAAAAACTTAAAGTATCGCAATTAAAAGACATTATTGAATCTGAATTAACGAGGTGAGATATTGACAAAAGTGTTTATTTATCCTACAAACAGTCTGATCCTGTCCGATCTGATTGAACGTTTCGATCATACACCCCTTGCTATGATGGGGGCGGTACATGATAAAATAACGACCATAGGGATCGACTCGCCTCCACTCAACATTACACCGGAAGATCCGAAACACGGCTTGAAATACGCAGCAGTCGAGGTTCCAGCAGGTGTACGTGGCAGAATGGCACTAATTGGACCCCTGATCGATGAGGCGGAAGCCGCAATAATTGTTGATGATGCTGCTATCAGTTTCGGGTGTATGGGGTGTGCGCGCACAAACGAATTGACAAAATTCCTGACACGCGATAAAGATATTCCGGTTCTTGAACTGGTATATCCATATTCGGATGAAGAGGGAAAAGATTTCGTATACAAAATAAGTGAGTTTTTAGAATCACTTCCAAAGGATGTCAAATCATGAGCGAAGACGAAAAATATGTAAAGGTTGCGCTTGTTTCATGCGGTTCGGAATTTGCAGGTGTGCAATCCCAACTGGATTCTGCTGCCGAGCAGGTCAATGCGCAACTTGTCTATCCTGAAATGGATGTTTCAAGTCTTGATACCATTGAGATGGAGTTTGGTCTTCAGGTCGCAAGTGCTGACCTGAAACTTATGATGGCACGCGCAAAAGCTGTTGTAGAAGGCGTAGCAAGAGTGGACGGTGTCTTTGTCACATCATGTTTCAGGTGTGCTGAAGCTGCAATTGTAAGGAATGAAGTGCGAAGGTACATTCACCAGAATTCCGATATTCCTGTTATCAGTTATTCATTTACAGAGCGCACAACAGCAGCAACACTGCTGACGCGCATGGAAGCTCTCACGACAATTGCAAGGCGCAAACACCTGCTTGCAAGGGAACACCAGAGCGGACTTACAGCCGGGCTTGATTCGGGTTCCACCACAACTAAAGCCATCATCATGCGTGATGATGAGATCATAGGCGAGGGGTGGGTCCCAACCATCAATGTGATCGAAAGTGCTGAAGAGGCGTTTGGGATCGCACTTAAGCAAGCCAACACCAAAAAGGAGGATATACAGTCAATAGGGACCACAGGATACGGAAGGTTCCTTATCGGTGAGCATTTCAATGCAGACCTGGTCCAGGAGGAGATCACGGTAAACTCAAAAGGTGCAGTGTATCTTGCAGGTCAGCAAAATGGTCCTGCGACTGTTATTGATATAGGGGGAATGGACAATAAGGCGATATCAGTTGAGGACGGGATCCCTGGAATGTTTACCATGGGAGGTATCTGTGCCGGTGCATCAGGCCGTTTCCTTGAAATGACATCAAAGAGGCTTGGTGTTGAGATTACCGAACTTGGAAAACTTGCAGTAAAGGGCATGCAGGAAAAAGTGGAGATGAACAGTTACTGTATCGTGTTCGGTATCCAGTCACTTGTCAATTCCCTTGCACAGGGTTCTGCTGCACAGGATGTTGCGGCTGCAGCATGCCATAGTGTTGTTGAACAGATATTCGAGCAACAATTGCAGGAAGTTGAGGTAAAGGAGCCTTTGATCCTTGTGGGCGGTTCCTCACTTATCGAGGGTATTCCGAAAGCGCTTGGTGACCTGCTTAAGATCGATGTTGTCGTACCGCCCCATTCACAGATGATCGGTGCGGTAGGTGCCGCATTGCTGGCATCCGGTTATGTGGAGGAGTAGAGATGTCAACACTCGATACGTTTGTGGTCGAGTCAACCATTTCCGCGGAAGCAGACCATTATAAACAAATTGTAAGTGATGCAATCACTGACCTGGTACTTGCGCAGTCGATCGAACATATCAAGGTAGTGATCAAACCTGAAGATACCCTGTTCCAGATGGCAATTGTTCTTCGGAGCGGGCTTTCTCCTGTAAAGGTCACCGATTTTGCAGAGGTCGGGGTCGGGACATTCGGGAAGGAAGAGGTTGTGATCGATATTGATAATGAAGCGTACCTGCCACAGTTGCTTGAAAATCTATGGACAATATGCGGGCGTATCAATGTACACCAGCCTGAGAGGAAAACTGTGTCTGTGAGTTGTGAAAATCCGCTTGAACATATCTCCGAGATCGAAGAGATTGTTATTGAAGATCCACAGAGGACACTGCACTCAAGGCTTGTCGATATGGCAATACGGGCTACACCGGAAGGGTTCAGGGTACGATACCATTCACTAAATGGCAATCATTTTATTTTTGTGGCAACAGAGGATATTATGAAGAATGAGTGGATAAAGGAAGCTCATAAGATGCTGGCTGAATTTACAGGAGGTGAGTCACATGGCAACAGTGCTTGAGCCTTATATTTATGAAGGCGGGATATATAAACACGGATTGCTTCTTGAACTTTTGGAAGATCTTGGCGGATACCTGGTACAGAAGATCCCGGCAGCTACAGAGATTACACTTGTCATGCTGATCCCTGATAAGGACATACGCCTGATGGAAGACCTGTCAACCAAGTTACTTGGAAAACTGTACAAATCCCCACTTACGGGCACAGAGATCGCGGTTGTGTCCCCGACACTGGCATATCACCACCTGCCACATTCTGCATGTGATGTTGCCGAGTTCTTGCGTCGTGGTGGTTGTAACACTAATATGATCGGGCTTGCAAGGGGCATGGGACGAAGGGTTGCATTATCTGGTGATTATGAGAGAAAACTGATCAATGAGCATGATATCGCATTGTTTTCATTCGGAACATTTCGTGACTGTATCATCAATAAGAAACCAAAGTTGTTTGAGGGCATAGAAGTTCCTGTTGTGGTGACAGGCGCACCTGATATCAAGACCGAGGACATTCCCAATGCGGATATGTACATTGGTGGTATTGGACGTATATCCCATCGTTTGCGCAAAGGATCGGAACTTGATGGGTTGGACAATATGAACGCTAAGGTCAGTGAACTTATCGATAGTATGCGGGAAGAGATTGCCAAAGACCCTCTTGCTGTTTTGCCTGCAAGGGCCATGAAAGAGATTACTGACCAAATCCCGGAGATATCGACTGTACTGACGCCAGCACCTATTACACTTCAACTGGACGGGCTTCGTGTAAAACTGCCTTATGATGAGTTCCAAGAAAGGATCGGCAATATTGAATTCGATGAAGGTCCGATACTTTCAGAAATGGCAAGGATCATGCCTTCTAAAATGAAAAATTATATATTGATAAAGATACAAACTAAATCAGAGGTTAGTTTTGGCATATAATTTTTCAATCTGGTCTTTTACAAAATGACAGGGGATTTATCCGATGGAACTTAAAAAAATGATGAATGTTTTGGACAATAAACCTGAGGATGCTGTATCCCAACTCCTTGATGATGTCAGGGACCGATATGGTGAGATACCGTATATCCTGAATTTTATGAAGGATATGCCTGAACTTTTAATTCCAAAGATCCTATATGATGATTCAATTATGCGTGAGTTCAAGCGCATGGATTCAAAGACGGTAGAGTTGATCTCAATAGGTGTCTCAGCTGCACTTCGTTGTGACCATTGTTTGAAAATGCACATAAGGATCGCAAACAGGTTAGGAATTACAAAAGAGGAGATTTTTGATGCTATTTTGATAGGTGGCACGTTGTCCAATGCATCTGTGCTTGCCGATGGTACGCGTGCACTTGATTCTGAATTTTCATCAGGAGAAGACACAGGTGAAACGTGTGGTGTGTGTGACCTCTCAAGCATTGATTGAAAATATCCATGTTAAAAAGAAAGAATGAGATTGCAATCGTTGTTATCGCATTTTTAATTCTTTTTTTTGTATCGCAGTTTGCATCAGATGCTCCCCATGAGTATCCAAAACTGCTGGAAATTCCGTGGGATCACACTCCGATTACTGTTTTTGTTGATGATGTGAATGTACCCCAACATTATAGTCCAACCTACCGCGTGCAGGTTGAATATGCTCTTTTGTATTGGGAGACTGGTGGCAATTTAAAGCTGGACTTCATACCTGATTTTGAGATCGTGGATACGGACGATGCGGATATAAGCATTATGTGGGTTGAGAATCTTGAAGAGGTAACAGGTGCAGATGAAGGTGTTGCAGGGTTTTGCATTTCATATGAGGTAAATGGAACGTATGAGCATGCTGATATTGTGCTTGAGGTCGGGAATTACCAGGGCTATTCATGGCGCCAGTACGGAGACCGGAATATGCTGCTGATCACAAAACATGAACTGGGGCATGCATTGGGACTTGCGCACAGCAATGACAGGAAGGATATTATGTATCCTGCATACGAGGAAATGGATGATGTAAATCCATTGTTACTGAACGCCACGCGCCCGTTCCTGTTGGTTTTTGGTGTTGGTTCTTTGGTTGTGATCGGATTTTTGCTTGTTAACTGGCGGCGCTATAAGCGAAAAAGGGAACATCTTGAGATGGAATTATTTGGTGGCGATGGTGTATGAATTCTGGTGCAGAACTTAGGGATTTCACAAAATTTAATATACCCAGTTTTCGTTGTTTCGAAATCAGAAGCACATACAGGCGTGACGTGAA
>DQIP01000213.1 GCA_020793565.1 Candidatus Methanovorans sp. | reverse complement strand
TACATATACATACATATACTGAATTATTACTGGTAATTGCCAGAAATCTATTGGCGAAAAACATTTAGGGACTCAATAATGGAACAAAACCAGTGTCAAAAATTAATATTTCGAATCTCCTTAATATTATGTATAGTTAGTTTATTATTAACGCTGGTTCTTGGTCATACATATTTAAATAGTTCATCCAACATGCTTGAAGATGCAAAAAGACATGCCGAAGATCAAGCAAGGAATGAGACAAATAAAATTGATACTAATCTTTGTAGTTTAATACTCATCTCGGAATCTATTGCAAATGACCTGAGTTCCGGTAAATTAGAGGATGAACAAATTGATGAACGACTGAAGGGCACATTAGGAGATCATACTAAACTCTGGGGTTCTTTTGTCGCATATAAGCCATATGAGTATAACTCGTCGACACGACTTTATGTACCTTATTTTATAAGATGTCGGAATGGATCAATTCAACGAATTCAAGTTGAATATGATTATACGTTACCGGATGAAAAAAATGGAATCCGTACCAATTGGTACCATCAAACATTGATCAAGGGGTCTTGCTGGATCGAACCGTATTTTGGAGCAGCGGGCCAGACGTTAATGGTAAATTACAATGTTCCTTTTTATAGTACCAATGCATCCGGGAAGAAAGTTTTGGCTGGAGTTGTCGGGACCGAATATTCGCTGGATGGAATAAGAGATCAGGTCGGATCACTTAATCTGGGTGATACAGGATATGGATTTATCCTGACAGGAAAAGGAACAGTAGTCTCCCATCCTATTCAGGAGTACCTTGGGAAAAATATCACTGAACTGCAAAAAGCGGATAAAACTTTGCGGGCTATCACTCAAAATATAACCTACGATGAGCACCAGGTCATTCACAATGAGATTACAGGGCAGGATTCCTGGGTATTCTATGAATCTATTCCGTCTACAAACTGGACACTGGGAGTTGTCTTTATCGATGATGAGGTTTTTGAAGAATCCAGAACTGTCCAACACCATTTAATGATATTATTTGCTATGTCTGTCATAGCATTTCTGTTCTTGTTATCGATTCTGGTATTCAGGGTCTACAAAGGTAGTTCTGCCAGTCTGTGGATCATTGTAATGATATTTTCGATCCTGTGCCTGAGTGGAATGGGGTTCATATGGCATCTTACATTGGAGGATTCACCTGCTAGTGACCAGCGTACTGTTGAGGTTTTTGACAGGACAGGTCTAGAAGTAGCATTGCATAAACTACAGGGTAACCGCAAAGAACCATTGATAAGGGTTCCGACAGGTTTATTTCTTCAGTCACTGGAGTTTTCAAGTGCTAATAATGTAATTGTGACTGGTTACATATGGCAGGATTATTCAGGTATAGTTGGTGAAATCTCCAAGGGGTTTATTTTTCCGGAAGCAGAAAGCGTGGATATTAAAGAGGCTTATAGGAATGATGATGTTATCGGATGGTATTTCAAAGCCGTATTACGTCAACCATTCGATTATTCAAAATATCCTTTTGATCACGAGAATGTATGGATACGGTTGTGGCATAAGGATTTTCACCGGAATATTATCCTTACTCCTGATATAGGTTCGTATGAGGTCATTAATCCGGATATGAAACCAGGTTTAGAACGTGATTTTGTTCTTGAAGGGTGGGAGGTCCAAAATAGCTTTTTCGGTTATAGGGAAAATAGGTATAATACCAATTTTGGAGTTGAGGATTATCAGCATGAGTCCCCGGAACTTTACTTCAATGTTGGTATGAAAAGGGATTTTTTAGGCTCAATTGTATCTGACCTGATTCGCCTTATCGTTGTATCGATCTTATTATTCGCTGTCCTTTTAATATCAACTAAAAATGATGAGAATATCGGTTTATATGGCTTTAGTTCATCAGCAGTTTTAACATATTGTGCAGCTCTTTTCTTTGTATTGATCATTTCACATGTATCCCTGAGAGACAAATTGGCAGTTGCAGGGATCATTTATTTAGAGTATTTATATTTTGTACTTTATTTTGTCCTATTGGTTGTTTCTATCAATTCAATCCTGCTTGCTTCCAGCACTAATCATAAACTGATCCATTATAGGGACAACTTGATCGTTAAACTCCTGTATTGGCCGGTCGTACTGGGAATGCTTTTAATTATTACGCTTATTAATTTCTATTAAACCCGGGTTTATTGACTTGCATATTGTCAATGGCGGTGTAAAAAGCCCCATTTATGGCGGTTTAAAAGTCCCCACCCATATTGGCAAAAAAGATTCACCGCAAAGAGCGCGAAGTCTTGCTGCCCCTCACCACTATGGGATAAATCACAATCCCAGGCATTTTTTCAAACTTATTGGAACAATACCATCGTTTGTATATCCACTCACAGCATAATAATCATCAAGCATATCATCAAGCACAGGCTGCGTAATAACATTCCCTTTTGATGGACCATCCGGCACAACATCATTCAATTCGCGCCCCGGCAGTGTGTCGTCCTTTCTGGAAAATCCTTCACGATTGTTAAAGAGGCGCGTCAGTACATTTACGCGCCGTCCAACCAGGTTGAACTCATCCGAATCCATTCCAAACCCTGTGATCGCGTTAAAAAGAGCTAAAATATCATCCACACTGGCACCCTGGGTAATGAACTTGCACACCCCAATAGAATCGAATATGGCATTTTTTTCCTGTCCATCCCTGACAAGTTTACCCTTCCCTTCTGCTGATGTCGCTGGAAGCGCTTTCTCAAAACACTCCTTCCCAAACGTCCACGGTCGCAAATGACATGCACCCCTATCCGATACCGCATACGCCAACCCTTGCCCAAATGCCGCACGCGGCAAGTATGCCGGAATTTCTAACCCCTTGACATGCATGGCAAACTCATCTCCCACACCTAGGGCAACAGAAGCATCCCTGACACCATTCGCGATCAGGTTTCCCGCACCCGTTCCGCGGCCAGCCATTCGCACAGCATCCAAAAACGCTTCCTCATTACCAAATCGCAGGTCAAGTGCACCCAGTGCACCATGTTTTTCTTCCGAAACAAGACCACGCATACGGCACTCCATCAGAAATGCAATCGTGTTCCCAATGCTGATAGTATCAAGCCCGTAATAATCGCAATAATAATTAGCCACAGCCACAATTTCAGGATCCATTATCCCACAGTTAGAACCAAGCAGCCCAACAGTTTCGTATTCAGGTCCCTTATCAACAATTCCGGCATGCGGTCCCTTATCGATCACAGCAACATGTGCACACTGTATCGCACAACCACGGCAGGGTTTCCGGCGTCTGCCTCCATCCCATAGTTTTTCTTTAAGCGCCTCCCCGCTCAGGTTCGAAGCCTGTGCATTGTAACCGCTCTGGAAATTATTGGTAGGCAGCCCTCCAACACTGTTCACGCTCATAAGCAACTTCGGTGTACCCTCAAGTCTGCTCTGGACTGCAGACGGACTTTCTTTGATCTGCTTTGCAATTGCTTTCCTGATACGATCATATCCAGCCCTGTCAGCAGGCAAAAACCTTTCATGGCCCACAACAGATATTGCTTTCAGGTTCTTCGACCCCATCACAGCACCAAGCCCTCCCCTTGCTGCCATACGCCCCTCAGACATGATGCCTGCAAGTTTAACTTTACGCTCACCTGCCTTCCCGATGCACAAAACACGCGCAGTACGATCTTTTGTGAATCTCTCCTTAAGTAAGCGGGACGTGCTGAATGTATCCATACCCCACAATTCAGACGCACTGTGGATTGTGCCCTCCCCATCTTCAATATGAATGTGTACAGGCGCAGAAGCTGCGCCTTTTATGAGCATTCCCAAAAAACCAGTAAACTTTAATTCGGGTCCGAAAAAGCCATTGCAATGTGAATCATTCCATGTACCTGTTGCAGGGCTCTTTGATGCCAGCGTAAAATTAACACAATTTGAAGCCGATGCACCTGTCAGGGCCCCGTTCATCACCGCGAGAATATTATCCGGGCTAAGCGGATCGGTACCAGGCTTGAGTTCATTGTACAAATAATGCGCTGCAAGTCCCTTTCCACCCATGAATTTCCTGATGGTGTCAGTCGGAATGGTCTCGGTACTTACAGTCTGTTTGGCCAGGTTGATCCTGAGCAGTTTTCCCTGATATGTCATATGATCTGAATAGAATTGTTCAGAAACGATTTATAATTGGTGCCGCATCACTAAGTGCGACGTTTTCCCATCAGGACGACAAGTTCCTCAAAGGAACATTTATCCCTGCCAACAATATCGACATCAAAACCCATTGATCGGATTCCTGAACTGACATGTTCGATACCGGTAAGTGAAGAAACCAGCAGCAATATCACCCCATCCGGTACAAGATACTCACATACACCATCCAGAAAACGCTCGACTGCCTCGCGCCCGTCACTACCGCCGTCAAAAGCATAGTTCAACCATCCCGGGATCTTTTCGTCCCTTGATGTGGGCAGGTATGGTGCATTGAAAATAATAATATCAAAACAGGATATTGCCTTTAATCCATTGAACATGTCAGTCCGTATCACCTCAATGCCGTTCGACCGTGCACAAATCACAGCATGCGGATTGATATCTGTAGATGTGAGTTCAACATCAACGTTCGCAAGAAGGACAGAAGATACAAAACCGGTACCCGTACCAATCTCTAAAACACGCATGTCCTCTTTTACATAATGGATTGCGGCATCAGCCAGCAGATATGAATCCTCTGCCGGCTCATATACATCACCTGCCAAACTGACACATGCGCCTTTGTACTTGATCTCAACCATTATCCCTACGTCGCTTCTTTGTGTGCAAGTATAAGTATGCGGTTCGCAATATCTGCAAGTTCCCGTGGTTCAAGGTTCTCAGCACGTTTTCCCATGAATTCCACTGGTAATTGCCCTACAATTTGTTTTATATTACCAACACCCAGCATATAATTGGCATTTATAATCGCATTTTTAAGTTTCTTGCGCCTCTGGCTGAACACTGCAGTAACAAATCGCAAAAAGAAATCTGCGTTATCCACTTTAAAAGGAGACGGTCGCGGAATAAGTTCCACCACAGCCGACCGGACTTCAGGTGGTGGTGAAAAGGCAGATGCAGGGACTTTCATAATGATCGATGCATCCGCAAAATAATTGGTATTGACGCTCAAGCGACTATAATCCTTTGAATTGCATGGTGAAACCATCCGTTTTGCAAATTCGTACTGGTACATCAATATGCCCAGTTTGAATTTCTGTTTGAAAAGTTTGAACGTGATCTCAGATGAGATCGAATATGGCAGGTTCGCAACAACTTTATCAAATACGGGAAGGTCAATAGCAAGTACATCGCCGTGAATGATCTCAAGATTGCCAACCTCTTTGAACCTGTCCTCAAGCACATCGACAAGGCGCCGGTCAAATTCGATTGCAATCACCTTTTTGGCGCGCGGCAGCAGTCTCTCGGTGAGATTACCAATGCCAGCACCGATCTCAAGAACCGTATCCTCCGGAGTCAGGTGTGCAACCTCAACAATACTGTCAAGGATCGTTTTATTTATTAAAAAATGCTGGTCATGGTATCCGCCACGGATACCATATTTTCTCAAAATCGTTTGGACCAAAAAAATAACACCTGTTCAACCGTGTCTTGGGCGATGCATCGTTGTTGTAAAGAGCCTGTATTTAATACGGTCGTCCTTAAGTTCTTCTTCGATGCGATGGGCTATGATCTTTTGTGGAGAATGTACTCCACCCACTCTCTTATGAAGATCTGCAAAACTTTTGAACTCGCCTTTCTTACGCTCATCAATAATGCCCCACATGAGTTTTTTGCCAATACCTGGCAGCAATTCCAGCATGTGAAGCCTTGTTGTGATCGGATGGGCATCATTAAAGAATTTCACAAATCGCTCTTCCTGTCCATCTACACACTTTTCAATAATAAATGGCAGTTCAAGTTGTGCGCCATGACTAAGATCACCAAAATGTATCCTTGTTTTAACGTGGTCAATGACATCCCTGTCTCCTTCACCAATATATACGCGTGATTGTATCTCAGTAGTCGTGCCATTTTTTGGTACTAGTTCCATAAGTACGAAATGCTTATCGCCAACTGCCTGGACAAGCGGTTTTTTCTGATATGAAGGTCTCCGGTCACCAGTGCTGCCATATGGCAAATAATCCAAAACCCATCCATATTCTTCTTTTTCGGGCTGTTTTCCCATGCTCGTCATAAGTACCCTCCTATGATGTCCATATTAATGTTATAGTGGACAATTACATATCATAAATTGATATCCGTGAAAATCCTCCCTACGGTCGGATTAACTCGGACTACATAATCCTATAGATTATATGCTATAAAAAGTGAAGATATATGATATATATATTTATTCAATTGCACTGGTGATAAGATCCAATATCTCATCAAGTTCTTCTTCAGATAATGTGTATCGTTCCTTTGCATAAACAGTCCTGAGTTCATCCCTTGACCTGGGCATAATATCAGTTAGCCTGACAGCAATCTCGGGTTTCATTTTTTCCTGTTCATTTAACTTATTAACCAGTTCCCGTGATTTTGCTGCACTTGACTTTGCAAACATATCTGCATGACTGATAGCCTTTCGAAGTTCATACCCCAATTCTTCATCACGGCCCGAGCGTTCTTCCATGATCTTATTTAACGTCTCTTTGACTTCTGATAATGTCAACAACTCTTCATTCAGGATTTCTTTAACTATCATGGAAATTCACTCTTTTTAAACTTAAACTTAAGATTAAACTTGGATGTTATAATAGGTCAAATAGTAAATGCAAATATTGGTACCGTTAGATAAAATATTGAAATATATTTACTTATGGTTTACCAAATAGATATATCTAATGATACATTTTAATGATAATCGTCCAGAAATCCTTAATATATGGAATATCCCTGCTATAGTGAACTGGTCCGGACAGTTAAAACACTTACTACTCAGTTGTATTTTTGTGGTTTAAGGTGTTGTGGCAATGCAATTATTTCCTTTGTCGCATTTCCATCACTTACGTGCAAAATATATGCGCGCCCACGTTGTTTGACAACCTTCCCGGTCTTTCCCTGAAATTTCGGGTTTGGCATACCTTTCTGTACGCTTGGGTCAATATCGACGTGTACCATTTGTCCCACATCGAATTCCTGAATGGCTTTGCTGACAGGAGATATTCCCCTCTCGCGTGGTGTTTTCTTCAATTTATATCGTGTGCAGGCTCTTTCACCGTGTGATGTTGGCATTATTTTTCCTCCATATTGAAAATGCTTAGATCAATCTTAACTTGATTACAATAATTATAATTTATAATTGGCAATATCATATTTGATTGGAATTTATGATCATTTTTGAATTACCCTGATACTCATATATCGACCTTTATCACATCAAGCTCAGTTACTGTCGCTTGAGTGCCGATCAATTCCGTAAGATTTGGTATTGTCCTTTTATCGTCACCGGACACCAGCTCCTTAACATAAAGCCCGCCTTCACAATGTACTGTGACCATGGCAAACTCATCTGTAAACTCCGTAAGTCCCATACTGTGCACATACCTTTTCCGGACAAGATCCGCCCGCCTGTGCACAACACGCTGTGGAGTTCTCTGGTCTATCTGTACTCCGCTGAGAGTGTCAATGGCAGATTTAAGTTTATCTTCCGAAATCAATTCTTTGAATGTAACTTTAAGGTTATAAACCTTATCCGCCTTTGATGTCTTCAATATTTCAACAGCATCCCGATAGACAAACTTCATATCTCCAACTTCAACTTTTCCAGCTGCACTATCATTTATGGCTTTTGTGAGTTCATCGAGATCAATAGTACGAACCACAGGTCGCACCGCCTCAATAACAAACGGTCTTCCGCTCCCGAGCATCAAAGCATCGATATCCTCGCGACCGGCACCATGGAACTTCGTATCAGTACTCTGTGCTGCCTTGATAAGAGGTGCACTAACAAGTTCATCCACAGACTCCGGATACTGCTTACCGGTTTGATTGCAGTCATCGCAGCCCTTACCTTTGCATTTGCGACATGGCCACCTTGTCTGTGGGATACCTCGAACAAGCTTGCGATATCTTCCCTGAATGTAGACCGACCTGACCTGAAGTGAAATGTCCTCTTTTGCAAGATTAAGTGTCACCAAAACATCAGGCTGTTTGAATTCAACTTCTTTCTCATTTCCCACCCTTGCAGCGATCAGCTTACCAACCTCACGGTTCAATTCCGATTTGAACTGCTCGGCATGTGTTGCACCTGACTCGGTCCACAGGATCTCTTCATTTTCACTCAAAAGACCGCTCATTTTGGTCCCTACAAGGAACGTGGAACATTCAAAATCCCCAAGTGCGGTAACCGCACGCTCAGCCCATACATCAAGATTATTAAAAAGACCAAGACAGACCCAGCACTCTTCATCTTCTCCCTCTTTACCCATGGACATTCTTGCAAAACGACTGCTTGGAGAGAGTTCTGTTAATATCGTATCGTCCGCACCATCCTTTAACGCGCGGTCGCCTTCCATAGCAAGAGCAAGTTTTATCGCACGCCCGCGCTCGTCATTGGTAAGTCCTGTGGACAATTTTGCAAATTGTCGCCCCATACAGTGATCGCATATAGGTCCTTCATGGATTATTCTTTTTGCAGTTTCAAGTACGTTCATTTGATCACTTTTATGATTTGTAAGTTTAATATTTAAGTTTAATGTTTAAGTGAACTTAAACCGTTTTAAGTGGGTTTAAGTTTAAACTGGATTGGTGAATGCCTGAAAACTAATCACCAGCAATTGTACGGTCCAATTCATTATTGATAAGCGTAACACAATGCTCGGAATGGAGTGAAAGCGGTCCGACATTGACTACCGTTGCACCGACATTAAGGATAATTTCCTCTTCTTCCCCCGTGACCCCATTATGATCTCCCATTATGAAAACAGCATCGTCAAAAGTCCCGGCAACAGCTCTTATGTCTTGACCATCCTCGCGAAGATACACGATCTTGCGCCCCTTTTTAACAAATTCGTCAAGCAACATGCCAAGTTCTCCGCGCCGTACCCATACGCCAGGTGTTGACCTGATTTCCTGCTCCCCGACTTCCCTATCAAGCGCCTTTTTGATAAGTGAACCGCTGCTTCTCTCATCAGGATTAAGATAGCGTAAACTCTCACCATCAAAACGTACGATCTTCTGCGGGTCGGGTTCACCAAGCAATAGCAAGTGTACCTGCACATCCCGTCTCATATCATGGGACAGGAAAAGCGCAGCACTTGTGCACCTGCACAGGATATCCATGCGTCCTGCAGAACCTGGCATGTCATTTAATGAAAAATTACCTGATGTAAGCGCTTTATGACCTATAATTAAAAATTCACGCATGGAACCCCTCACTATTGATGTTATTAGTTTAAAATCGCATGGTTACATGCTGCAAATTTCGGATATTTCCAATATGCGAATATCAAAAACAGTGTAAAATGAGTGAAGTGGATCACTCTTCTATTATAGATTCTTCATCTATCTCCGATTCCTCTGCCTCGCCGCCAAGAAGTGCAGCTATGGTCTTGTCACCATATTCAATGACTTTTGTATTGATCTGGGATGTGTCGGGAGATATATCCCTTCCGCGCATGCTCTTTCGACGGCGGACACCTTGTGTCTTTGGTTTTGAACCGATGCCGGTTGTTATGAGAACTTTCTGCCTTTTTGGACCTGGGAGATCCCCTCTCATAACAGTACCGCCTTTGTCACTTCCACCAGTGATCTTCAAAGTGTATCCAGTCAATCCGACTGTTGCGCCATCTACGGTCTCGCCGATAGATTTACCCATATATTGGTTAGCCTCAGGACCGGTCACATCAAACTGGTATGCTTTGGTCTTTGGGTCTGAAACCACGATCTTAAAATCTGCCATTATTTTTTCCTCCGGTTATCGCTCAATGTTTCTTTGTTGTGTGGTATGTATCGTAATAAATAATTATTGATTAATCTGATTATAAATGCAATTATAGTACAATAAATGCAATTATAGGCAATAAGTGCAATTGTAGTATATTAGTGTAATGTATGGTTGTGAGTATATCCTTAACAAGAATATACGATATAATCATTTCGCCCAGAATGGATTATCCCTGCGCTTAATTGCCAGGAATGCTTCCAGTGCTTCGATCTCATCAGCCTTCAATGAATTATACAATTCATGTTCTAGGATCTTTGCATGTCTCTCTGGTACATTCACATGCAAAAGGTCGCCCTCTTTGATCTGCCTGCCAACTGTCGGACCTTCGATTGCCATGGCAACTTCCATGCCTATACGCGCCTCACCTATGTGTTCACCACTTGCCTGCAGTCCCTTTATCCTTCCAACAACTATGCCCTCACCTGTTGTAATGTCAACATTTGTCTTGACCATTCCGCTTGAAATTTTCACGCCAACCACTGCGGGTTTACTCTGTCGGAATGTGCAATCAGGGAGTATCCTGAACTGCCCTGCCTTGATAATCATCTCGGATATACTCTTTTCAGATAGTTTCTTCTGCTCTTTTACCCAATCCGTATAATCATCTATCAGCGTATAGATCACATCACTCATAAACAATTTTATACCAGAAGTCTGCATCCTGTCCTTTGCATCTGGAAGAATACCCACATTAAATCCGATTATCACTGAATTTAACGGTTCTTCGATTGTAGACACTTCAATTATATCACGGTGAGATATATCTCCAATATCAGCTTTGCGAATTGTTATGTCTTCTTTCTGGAGTTCATTCACAAGCGCTTCAAGTGAACCGATCGTATCTGCTTTTATCGTAATCCCATTGGCATCAGTGTGGATCCGTACATCTTCGATCTCTTCACGTACCTGCTTTACGATCTCATCAACCGTATCCGGGGTTACAACCCTTACAGGCGCACCTGCAAGTGCATCATCAAGATCCGGTGCGGATATCTTCACACCGATCGCAGCAGTGACCTTGCTTACCTGTTTGAACTTCTCTTCTGCATGTATCTCAGAAAGAGGCTGCGGTTTCAGCAAAGCCCGAATCTTTGTCCGGATAGGTTCGCCAAGGCTTCCAACAACGATTTTATCGCTTTTTTTCATTGTACCATCATAAAGGATGATATCCATTGTCATGCCAAGACCACGTTCTTCCTTGACTTCAAGAACCGTGCCGACACCCGGTCCTTCAGCATCATAATGTAGATTCGATTCCAAAAATTTCTGTGCAAGTCCCAGAAGTACCATCAGTATATCAGGCAAACCTTCACCTGTCACAGCACTGATCGGTATTACTGCAATGCTTTTCTGGAAATCGGTTACCCTGTCATACCGATCTGAATTGAAACCCACATTGTAGAGTTCACCAACGATTTCGTAGAACTTATTGTCAAGTGAATTTCTTACATGCTCAATTTGATTATTGTATGTGGCCAGGAACGGCATATTCCTGTTCGGATTCCATCCGTGTATCCTGTCTATCTTATTTGCAACCACAATAAACGGTGTCTTGAACCTCTTTAAAATCTCAAGACTCTCGATGGTCTGTGGTTTGAACCCTTCGTTAATATCAACAATAACGATAGCCAGGTCAGCAAGTGCCCCCCCACGGCTTCGCAATGAAGTAAAAGCATGGTGACCCGGTGTATCTATAAACAAAAGTCCTGGCACGATAAACTTATCTGCCAGCCCGGGATCGCCACATTTGCCGGCGATAACGTTTATCGGAACCTCTGTTGCACCAATGTGCTGGGTTATCGCACCAGCCTCACCGTCAGCAACTGCACTACCGCGTATATTATCGAGTAGTGTGGTCTTTCCATGATCTACATGTCCCATAACACAGACAATTGGTGTGCGTAAATTGTTACCTTCAGCCATTGACAAAACCCCATTTAATCAATACACATATAATATTGTCTAAAATACATTATATAAATACCTGTGTACCGACTAAAATACAATAAAATATATTAAGATCAACTAAAATGCCGGACATAGGGTTTTGCCATGTCCGGTACAAAATTGAATTTTGAACGGACACAGCAAAATAAAATTATTGTAGTATTCGATGATCATTCCATGTTATATAGGTTAGTATTCAGGTTCGGCTGCACTTATCTATTCATAAAGCCACGTTTCATCGATCCTGGAATATCCACAAATTTCAGGTCCATTGAAATGTATTCCGATTTCCCTTTTTGCAGATTCAACAGAATCTGATGCATGAACCACATTCCTGCCAGTCTCGATAGCAAAGTCACCCCGGATTGTACCCGGAAGGGCTTCGACCGGATTTGTAGCACCATTTATGGTTCGCATGATCGGTACTGCATCCTCACCTTCAACAACCATCGAAACAGATGGTCCGGATACGACATATTCGATAAGTGAAGCAAAGAACGGTTTTTCAACGTGTTCCTTATAGTGCTCCTTTGCAGAATCTTCACTCATCACGCTCATTCTCAAAGCGGATATTTTAAGTCCCCGTTTCTCGATCCTGGATATGACCTCACCGACAAGTCCGCGCTGTACGCCGTCAGGTTTGACCATAACATAAGTTTGTTCCATCTATAAACACCTTAATTATGCTTTCTTAAGGGCTATTCTGCCTTCTTCTGTCCACACGGTACGTCTTGGGAGTCGGCCAAGTTTGAAATTATTCTTGCATTTTGAAGAGCAAAAATAAAATTGGTTACCGTCTTTTTTTGCATACAACATGCCAGTTCCTGCTTCAAGCATTTCTCCACAGAATGAGCATTTTCTCTGTTCCATTACAATCACCGTGTAGTCAATTTCTTAGCTTCTCTTGATGTTTCCATCAACATAAGTATGTCACCTAGTCGCACAGGACCTACACAATTGCGTGTAATTATCCGTCCCTTGTCGCGGCCTTCCATTACCCTGCACTGGATCTGGCTGGCTTCACCATGCATACCAGTGTTCCCGATAACTTCTATGACCTCGGCTGCAAAACCATCATCATCTGCCATTAGATATCCTCCTGGTTATCTTAATTATTTAAGTGCGCTGACTTTCTGTGCAACATCTTCGACAAGCTCATTTCCTTTGCCAACATCCGTTATCGCAATAGCTGCACAGGCAACACCTATGCCACATGCTGCACCAAGTTCTTTTTGCTGTTTGACAAATATGTATGGTGCATTCTTCTCTTCACAAAGAGCAGGAAGATGCATGATGATTTCAGAAGGCTCGACATCCTCTGCAATGACTGTGAGTTTGGCAATACCCCTCTCAATAGCCTTTGTTGCCTCGTTTGTACCTTTCTTGATCTTTCCTGTATCTCTTGCCAGCTCTACTGCTTCAAGTGCTTTGTTTGCTAATTCGTCCGGAACTTCAAATTTTACTGCCATATTATTTTTCTCCTTCGAAACCGCGCATTATACTGCGGTTTTTCATTATTCATTGCTTATGTTTGTTTTTGCATACGACGTCTGCAAGTAAACCTGGAAGGCATACCTGTTCATGCGCCTATGATAGATCACCACAATGTGATGGTCTACATGTGCCCTATGGCACATCTGGATAAATAATCATATGAGTAAATTGATGGTTTTTCTTAAAACACCAATGTATCTGACATGGACTGCCGCATCATGTTAAGTGCATGGGACAAGTGCCATAATCGGACATCACAACAACATACTTGTGTATAAAGCTTCTGCTTGACAACTTTTTTGCTGACAATAACCATATGAGTAAAGATGATAAAATCATTGCTGATGCCCATATTAACCTGGAGTACACAATTTTACAGGTCATATACAACAAGAATTAATGAAAGGAAGTGAGATTGAAATCTCACTCCATAGGTTCATTAGCAATTATGTGGAAATTGCCTGTAACAACCACTTTTGTTATATTCCCGTCAGTGGTCAGGTCGTATACAACACCGCGCTCTGTGCTGTTCGTTTCGAATCTGGCAAGATTCCCAAGTGTACTGTTTGTAGCATCAAGATAGACAACAGTCCTTGAATATTCACCGCTGTCGAGTCTTTTAAAATCGAGGTAGTACTGGCTTGCAAAAGAAGTATCATTCGCAATGATCTGGAATTCGGAATCCATATCTGCATAGCTCAGTATGTGTTCAAATTCATCAGATCTTTCAGATGATCCTGACAGTACATCTATAACATCTTCTGTCATATCCTGTGGGCCAAGTATGAGGGGAGTTCCGATAACATTGTACATATTGGTCCCACTTCCAGTCTCACGGATCAACATTCGGTATCCATTGTATGATGTAGGACTCAACCAATACTGGAATGCAACGATCTCAGGTGAAATTGTGTGCAATTCAAACCATGATGATTCATTAATGTAATTTGCAAAAAATGTCTTTGTAAGTTTTGCATTGTACAATGCATTCAGCTGAGTGGTATTAATTCCTACTTCAAGAGGGGTGCCGGATATCCTTGAAACATCAAGATATCGTGCAGAAATTACACCTTTTGGTGTCATGTCCAATCCATCAGCTATTGAATTAAATTCATGGTTTACATGGGCACCCGGAATAGAATCAAAACCTGGTGCATCGTAAGTGATGGCAGGATCCGTTTTTGATTGCTCCGGTGCACTGATCATGAATAGCGGCAGAAGTGACATTAACATGATGGCAGCTAAAAAGATGGCTATTAGTTTCTGGTTCATTTATTATCT
Organism: Candidatus Methanovorans sp.; assembly: GCA_020793565.1. Classification (GTDB taxonomy): domain Archaea; phylum Halobacteriota; class Methanosarcinia; order Methanosarcinales; family Methanosarcinaceae; genus Methanovorans. The sequence continues at coordinate 8,833 of DQIP01000213.1, read as the reverse complement.
CCAATGTGCGTATTTCAATAACACGAATGTTATCACATAATTTGAATATATCATATTTAGTACTTTCATGTACCGTTTCCCCATATATATTATTCTACACAGTATCCCACATTTTACCTGATGGGGAATAACTGCAGTCCCACATTGCAAAAATGAAATGGGCCTAACCGGATTCGAACCGGTGATCGCTCGGTTATGAGCCGAGCGCTCTAACCTGGCTAAGCTATAGGCCCGCATGGAAAAACAGTATAATGTTAACCATTAAATAGAGTGTTACAATATGATTTATATTTTTTTACATAGCAAGATGTTACGCCGCCAACAGGGCTCGAACCTGTGACATTCTGGTTAACAGCCAGACACTCTACCAACTGAGTTATGGCGGCTCATCATGTTTCTACGTGTTAATACATTTGCGCAGATGCGCGGATTTTCTTAAAGCACTGATTGGACTTAAAGCTTTTGTTCGTGAAGCGTGATTATACGTGATTACACCCAGTTCGATACATCAAACATGCATATCTGCATGTTCATTAACAATTGGTATTATCTCACCGCAATCAGGGCATGTTCCCTCTGCCGTGAGGTTATATTCCCCGACATTGAACAATTCCCTTTTGATCAGTAAATTTCCACAAACCGGGCAGAATGTAGTCTCATACTCATGCCCGAATACATTTCCGACATAAACATACTGAAGACCCTCCTCTTTTGCAATATCATGTGCCATCTCAAGCGTTTTGACCGGAGTTGACGGAAGGTCCTGCATCTTGTAATGCGGATGGAAGCGCGTGAAATGAAGCGGTGTGCCTGCACCGGGATTATCGTATATCCATTTACAAAGTTGCCTGATCTCATCAGCAGAATCATTGAGTGTCGGAATAACAAGATTGATGACCTCAACATGCATTCCAAGTTCCTTTGCAAGTATCGTAGACTCCAGTACCGGCGCAAGATTAGCACTGCACACATTCCTGTAAAACTCTTCAGTGAATGCCTTGATATCAACCCTGAAAGCGTCAAGGTAGGGGGATATTTTCCGAAGCGCTTCAGGCGTAATATAACCGTTTGTGACATAGGCTGTTGCAAGTCCATTCTCTTTTGCAAGTTTTGCACAATCATATGTATATTCGTACCAGGTGGTAGGCTCATTGTATGTCCATGAAATGCTTTTTGAACCGGATTCCAGGGCACGTGCAACCGCTTCATCCGCCATAATTTCTACAGATTGCGAATGGTCAAGCCCAACCTGTGATATCGTCCAGTTCTGGCAGTGCCGGCATCTGAAATTACATCCTATTGTCCCGAGTGAATACGAAAGCGAACCCGGATAGAAATGGAACAACGGCTTCTTCTCGATCGGGTCAATTGCTTCACTTGAAACAGTACCATAGATCAAGGTGTACAGCGTACCATCCCGGTTTTCCCGTACCCTGCAAAACCCCTTTTTGCCGGATGCGATAACGCATCTGCGGCTGCATACATTACATTGTACCCCGCCATCACTGAGTTTGTCATAAAGCATAGCTTCTTTGATCAATTTTATCTCCCCTTGTTGGTTAATTGATTGTCTTGATGGTAAAAATACTTAAGCATTGTCAAGCCGGACGCTGCGCTTATTTCCAATAATATTATCAACAGCCCTTGAGTAATGGACATACGCAGCCTCATTAAAGCATACCATGACTACTTCCCCGATCGCAGGTTTTCGCTCCAGAAAATCATTCATCTCCAAAACAGCGATCTTCGCCGCCCGTTCAACAGGAAAGCCATACGCTCCTGTGCTTATCGATGGAAATGCTATGGTTCTCACACCATGTTCTTTTGCCAGTTCCAGTGAATTACGATAGCACCGGGCCAGCATCTCATCTTCCCCGTGACCACCTCCCTTCCAGATAGGTCCAACGGTATGGATGACCCATTTTGCAGGGAGGTTATATCCTTTAGTAATCTTTGCCTCACCTGTCAGGCAGCCACCAAGTGCACGGCATTCGTCAAGCAATTGCGATCCTGCAGCGCGATGTATTGCGTCATCTACTCCCCCGCCGCCGAGGAGTGTGTTATTGGCTGCGTTGACGATGGCATCCACCTTTTGTTTGACGATGTCGCCGCGGATGACACATATTGTTACTGGCATGATCCTGTTCCTTTGATGGCGGTTTTAGTTGGATCTTGATGGGGATATGCTTTTGTTATTCCTCATGACCTGTTTTTCGAGTTAGGTTGCAAGATACATTTATGCTCCTGAAAATTTGGTGTTGAGATGAAAATCAAATTTTCACATGCGCAAATGTATGTCATTCAACACTGGCACAATTCTATATTCCACTGGTAATTGCTCCAACACTAAAAGTATTCAATAACCACATTCCACAAAAAATAATAGGAAAGGTCAGTCTCCAATCGGCTGCACGTTATCAGGCGTATCGACAGATATTTCAGATGAATCAATGTCAAACACGATCATACCGGTCTTAAGGTCCCTTGATTCATCCTGTGTAAGTGTTTTGGAAACCGCCTTGCCTGATATTATTGCACTGTTTCCAAGCGGGTCTTCTATAATAACCGTGAGTTTCTGCTGCCCGATCTTTACATCGTCAAGTTTTTTCAGTATCTCCAGACTGAGTGCGTATTTCTCCTTATCGTCCTTGACCCATTTGGATGCCGTGACGACCACATTTTGTATCCTGTCCAGCACGCCTTCAATATTGGTTACATAGGACTCGGAGACCGTACCAGGCTCTACATCTATACCAAGTTCCGGAATTCGTATAGTTCCGGAAGTAGAGCGAACCACTCTTGCATCGAGGTCTTTGACAGTATCGATCGTCATTTCATAACGCACAGGTTCCTTTTGCGTCAGGATCATTGTGTCCGCAAACCTGAAACTGCATTCACAAAGCGCAGTGATGTACATCACTTCGCCAAAAAAAGGAATGTTGTCACTCTTCCACTTAATGATCAAGTCCTCATGGCACAGGGGACAGGTTGTGAGCGTTTCAAAGTTTTGTACAGGACTCTGCTTAGTGGTCAATATCGGGAACCGGTTATCTTTGATCTATCGATCCTGATGCCTGATGGGGTCACCAGTACCTGGTCGTCCTTGATACCTGCAATATCACCGCGAACATCTGCAACAACATCTTTTAAGTCCTTTAACGCACGGTCAAGCAGAAGTTTGTCAGCCTTGATGTTCGAGATATCGATCATCAAAATATTTCCGTCATATATCTCTTTTTTAAGACCCGACAATTCATTAAGATTTGTGAGTTCCGCAACCCTGATGTATGTCTCTGCAGGTTCATCATCCAATACTTCCTGGTATTTGCCAAGATCAAGTTCTGTATACTCATCAACGCCACTTGTAGGTTTTGTGCCACTGCCAAATAATCTATCCATAATTTTTGCCATAATCCGCACCTTTATTCCATGAAACTTTAGTGATATATTATAATGTATTGATATTAATCTTAATTAAGTTTGTTATTGTGCTTGAACACTTGATTTATCATATGCTATTGATATGATGTTGTTGATTTTATGCTATAATAAAGTTGCACCAACCAAAAAACAGATACTCAGCGAATTACAATCATTGATGTGCAACAGACGATCTAAAATGTAACCCATGTCCTGAATATTTCCATCTGCCGATTAGTTTGCTATATGCATACTTCTAATAGTATTTAAAATTTAAGAAAATTGAAACATCCTGTACATTATTAAGATTGCGTGCAATTCACGTATCGATATTCCACAACTTGTCTCCCACATAATGCAGCGATTTTATCGCTTTCCCTGTGTCACCAGTCATGGCTTCGCCTGAAATCAATGCACGTCCGATCGCAAGCGGTTTATCATAAGTCTCCTCTTTAATAATGACCAGGTCACCTTCCTTGATATCAGTGTCGGCCGTCATGATTCCCGGACACATAATGTCAGCACCATTGACTACAAACCGTACAGCACCTGTATCTACGATCACTACGTGCTTTGCCAGTCCAAGTTCAAGCGCACCGCGCACAGTTGGGAAATATTCCCCATCTATTGAGAACAGGAGAAGTTTCCCATCTATAAGTATAACATTAAAGTTATCTATGTGGGCAGTCTCGAATTTGCTGTTCTTGAGTTCTTTAATGGTGTCCCCGAATGTAGCTGTAAGTTCATTTAGTAATTTATTTTTAGCATTTTTTCTAAGTTGGACTCTGGATCTCGTCTTCAATCTATCACCTGTTGATCATATTATAGAACATGGATATCTAAAAAAGTAACCGGATAGTTTTAAACATTGTGCGTTGTTTGAGACTTTTTATTATCTTCCGGAATGATTCGGAAAACAGCGAAGCGCACAGGGGCACGCAGGGAAATATAAGGACACTGTTCATCCTCTGCAACGAATATTTTTTGCCACGATCAATTTATCCGACATATTAAAAGACCCCTGTTGTTTTTTTACTAAACCCAAAGCATTTAAATTAATCACTGCATTAGAAGGATAAAAACAATTTCGTTCATGGAGACCACTTATTATGATAATGCTAAAGGAAATCACCAATCAATATGACGCAAATGAAATAGAAAAAAGGGTACATGCGTTTTGGGAAGCGATTGATGCGTATTCAAAAGTGCGCGAATTCAGGAAAGGAGGCAAGAGGTTCTTTTTTGTTGACGGACCCCCATATACCACAGGAAACATCCATCTTGGGACAGCATGGAACAAGATCATAAAGGATTCCGTCTTGCGGTACCGTTCCATGAACAACCACGATATCATTGACCGTGCAGGATGGGATATGCACGGGTTACCCATTGAGGTCAAGGTTGAAGGGGTGCTTGGTTTTACGTCAAAGAAAGATATCGAAACATACGGTGTCGGCAATTTCATCGAAAAATGCAAGGAATTTGCACTGAAACAAAAAGATGACATGACCGGACAGTTCAAAACGCTCGGGGTGTGGCTCGACTGGAAAGACCCTTATATGACGCTACGTGACGAGTATATCGAGGCAGCGTGGTGGACGCTTAAACAGGCACAGGAGAAGAATCTGCTTGAACAGGGTAAACGTGTGGTTAACTGGTGCCCGAGATGTGAAACTGCAATTGCGGATTCCGAAGTTGAATATGATAACCGTACTGATCCATCGGTTTACATTAAATTCAAAGTTAAAGGTGAGGAAAACACATATATCGTGATATGGACCACAACGCCATGGACCATTCCTTCAAACATGGCAGTGGCTGTACACCCCTCATTTGAATATTCGAAGATTCGTGCGACCGCACCTGGCGGGCACGACGAGAAACTGATACTCGCATCGGAACTTGTAGAGGATGTCCTTCGCAAGGGTAAGTACACGGATTATGATGTGCTTGAAACAATGCTCGGGGAAGACCTGACAAAATTGTCTTACGAGCATCCACTTGCAGACCTTGTTCCGAAACAGGCAAAATTCGAGCACAATGTCTATCTTGCAGATTACGTGACCGCGGAGAATACCGGCTGTGTACATATAGCCCCTGGTCATGGTATGGATGACTTTGATGTCGGTGTCAGGAACAACATTCCGATCTTCTGTCCTGTCGGCCCAAACGGCAGTTACACAGAAGAAGCAGGCAAGTATTCAGGAATGAATGTCATAGACGCGAATGAGATCGTTATCAAAGATCTTGAAGAGAGAGGTTTACTTCTTTCCAGAAAGACCATTACTCACCGCTATGGTCACTGCTGGCGCTGTAAGACCAATATTATCTACCTTGCAACTGAGCAGTGGTTCCTGAAGATATCGGAACTCAAAGAGGATATGCTGTCTGAGATCAAGAAAGTTGACTGGTATCCTGACTGGGCAGGCTCTGCACGGTTTAAGGATTGGGTAGAAGGTGCACGCGATTGGTGTATCTCACGCCAGAGATATTGGGGTATTCCGATCCCTGTGTGGAAATGTAGTACCTGCGGAACGATTGATGTAATTGGTACCAGGGAGGAACTGGCTGAAAAGTCAGGTGTGGATGGATCTATCGAACTCCATCGCCCGTATGTAGATGATATTGAGATCAAATGCGAGTGCGGCGGAACCATGTCGCGTGTGGAAGATGTGTTTGACGTTTGGTTCGACTCTGCAGTAGCATCATGGGCTACGTTGAAGTACCCGCATACAAAGGAATCGTTTGAGGAAAATTGGCCTGCGGATTTCATAACAGAAGGTCATGACCAGACGCGAGGATGGTTCTATTCACAACTGGGTGCGAGCATGATCGCATTCGGGAAGGCTCCGTACAAGAGCGTTCTCATGCACGGTTTTACGCTTGATAAAGACGGAAAGAAGATGTCAAAGAGCATCGGTAATGTTGTTGAGCCTCATGAGGTCATTGGGAAATATGGTGCCGATACACTGCGGGCATACATATTATCAGCCAGTGCTCCGTGGGATGATCTGAAATTCCTCTGGGACGAGGTTGCAACCGTTCACAGGACAATGAACATCTTTTGGAACGTGTACAGGTTCCCACTTCCTTACATGGCTCTTGATAATTTTGATCCTAAAAAAGTATCACTTGAATCCGTTTCAGAACACCTGCGCAAAGAGGACAGGTGGATATTGTCCCGCATGCAGTCCGTGATAAGTGATGTGGACTCTGCGATGGAAGAGTATGCACTTCACAAAGCAATGCGTTCGATCACCGAGTTCATACTTGAAGACCTGTCAAGATGGTACATACAGTTGATACGTCCAAGGACATGGATAGAGGCAGATGATCCTGATAAACTTGCAGTCTATCGGGTTTTGTATGATGTGTTCGTCACAACAACGAAATTGATCGCACCGTTCATGCCTCATCTTGCAGAGGAGATGTACACCAATCTTGTGAAGAATGTCGATGGTGATGCACTGGAGACGGTACACATGTGCGACTGGCCTATTGTTGACAATTCACTGGTTGACAAGGATCTCGAAACCCACATGGAAACAGTACGTTCCATTGTGGAATCGTCATCAAATGCGCGCCAGAAGGTCGGACGTAAATTGAGATGGCCGGTATCACGCATTGTTGTAACTCCGAAGGATGAGCAGATAGGCGCAGCAGTCGATGACCTGCGCGGTGTCCTGATGGGTCAGACGAATGCCAAGGATGTTGTTGTACTCGGTGTCGGTGAGTACTGGGATGAACTCGGTGTTGAAGCGATACCAAATCCAAGCGGGATAGGTCCTGTGTTCAAAGGAGATGCAGGAAAGGTCAATGCAGCCATACAACAAGCAGATGCTGTGGCGCTCAAGAAAGCACTGACAGATGCCGGTGAGTTTGAGGTCACACTTGCGGACGGAACTACTGCGGCAGTTACGGAAAAGATGGTGAACTTTGAGGAGATCATCCCTGAATCTGTGGCAGGTGCGGAGTTTGCAGGCGGCATGGTATATGTCGATGCGAAACTTACGCGCGAGATCGAATCCGAAGGATATTCGAGAGAGGTTATCCGCAGGGTTCAGGATATGCGAAAGGAACTCGACCTTATCGTGGACGAGAACATCAAGGCGTTCATCAGGATCAATGATGAACGGGTACTTGATCTTGTAATGGACCTTGAAGCATTCATCGCAAAAGAGGTTCGTGCAGATTTGATGGTCATTGGGCTGGATGTGGAAGCAACCGGCACTCTGGTCAAGGATTGGAATGTTGAAGGCGTGTCCATGCATGTGGGCATTTCGCCTCTGTGATTAAACGGGGTAGCATATGGATTTTGATTCATGGGAGCCAACATACCTCAAAATCCTTGCGGATTTTGGGTTTAGCAGGAAAGGAGACGAGCGTGCGGCGCTCATTCTTTCCAAAATGCTGGAGAAAGAACGGGATGAAACGGATGGTATTCTTGCTCTTGCCAATCTTATTTACGGCAAGGATATTTTGGTTTGCGGAAATGCGCTAATTCTTGCTGATGAACTTGATATGATCGATACTGATGATTATGTCATTATAACCGCAGACGGTGCTACAGCAGTGTTATTTGACAGGGGAGTTGTGCCGGATATCATTGTAACCGACCTTGACGGTGATGTTGAAAAAGAGATTGCTGCAAACAAAAAGGGCGCGATTGTTGTTGTTCATGCACATGGTGACAATGTCGATAAAGTTAAAAAATATGTGCCGCGTTTAAGGGATGTGATTGGTTCTACACAGGCGGCTCCGCTTGACAACGTTTATAATTTTGGTGGATTCACAGACGGGGATCGGTGTGTGTATCTCGCAAAGGAGTTCGGTGCTGCAAGTATCACGCTTGTCGGGTTTGATTTTAATGATGTTAATGTGTCGGATATGAAAAAGAAGAAACTGAAATGGGCAAAGTTGTTGATCGATGCAATATAATCGTGCTCGCAATCGATTCTCAACAGTTCGAGACTTTGCACAGAAAAATTATATAGATTTGATGTTTTAAATTATTTGCGGGGTTCAACTGGAACTACAAGAACGACTGAACCTTATGACTTGCCTTGAAGGCAAAGGTAGGTAGGTAGGTAGGTAGGTTTTAAGAAAACTTAAATTCAGGAGGTATGGATGGCTAAGTATACTAACACAAGAATTATATATTTTCTTCTAATGATTTTTGTTTTTACGACTATAACTACTTTTTATTATCTGGATTACAATACAAATGACACTAATACACTTTCAACTATCAATTTAGAAAAAATCGAAAATGTGCCAGATAAAATGTTTAGTCCAGAGAAACCTGCAAAACTCACTGAATTAAAAAGAGAAATGATAGTTGTTGCTTTTGAAGAGAAAACATCTGAATCAGACATAAAATCTGTTTTTAAAAATTATGATTTGATGAAAGAAT
>DQIP01000001.1 GCA_020793565.1 Candidatus Methanovorans sp. | reverse complement strand
GATGGTAATACGAAAGCATTGTGGTCCTCAAATAGGTGCTATAAGGGTAGATTAACAATGCTCGGCCGTGTTATGAATTGTCTCGAAAACGTATTCATCCATGATAGCAAGGGGCATCCACTCTATTTTCAGACCTTCCATGGACATGTTGATCTTGGTAAACATGCATTGAACATGTTTACGGAATTAACGAAACTTTTGGACGATCCATTCGCTCATGTCAATGTCAAGCGAATATTGGTAATGGATGGAGGGGCCAATGGCGTAAATACACTTAGGGCCTTCAATGAAACTGATGAATATTTTATCACTATTCTCGATGATAATCAGATAAAAGCAAGGAAATTTAAGCACATCCGTGAGGAAACGAGATATAAATACGGGAATGCAGAGCTTATAGATTGTAAGATTGAATTATTGGATTCATTAGAGAATGGCTATATCTACGAGTGCCGTGCAGTGATTGTGAAGTGGGATAATGGCAAGAAATCGGTCCTGATTACAGACATATCTCATGATTTATTGAATGCAAGCGAAGTTACCAAGAAATATTTTGATCGCTGGCCGATGCAGGAAAAGGAGTTCCGAGACGCGAAGAGTGGGGTGAATATTCATCGAATTGTGGGTTATGGAAAGAAAATTGAGAATTATGACAAAATGGATGAAAAACACAGCGAACTATGCAAGACAATAACACAACTCAAATCACATTTGAAAGTCCCTTTAATGAAGATCGAGGCTATAGATGAACAGCTTGTCGATTTATACCGACAGGAAAGAGTGCTTCGTGAAAAATCAAAGATTATTAAAGGGGAAAGAGTTTTGGATGAGGCAGACTCAGTTGAATTGGGAGATTGTGAAGCACGAATCAATAAGTACTTGCGTAAACAGAAGGCAATTGAGAAGGAAAATAAAGATAATTTTAAGAGATTAAAGAGATCATTAAAGGAAGAAAAACGGATAAGGGGTAAGGATAAAGTGTATAGAATCGATACGGAACTGGACCAGATCATG
>DQIP01000002.1 GCA_020793565.1 Candidatus Methanovorans sp. | reverse complement strand
AAACCAGAGCGAATTTTAATTCAGCAGATATTTAGCCGAATAACGAAAATCGGAAGTATTAACAGTGGTTAGTGCTGATTATTTGGCGAAGGTATTGATTTATAAAGTATCTTTTTTTCTTCCTTTTAGTCTGTCTTTTTAATTCCAAAGTTGATGCTCAAATAATTTTATGATTTTGTCAAGGTGTTTAGAGTCTAACATTGAATTCGGTATGTGATTTTGACTTTTCCACTTATAAAAAGTGATTGAATTCATAGATGCAAGTCAATGTTTCAAAGGTAGTGGGGATTCTACTTTTAGAATGAGATTTTATATTTCTATCATCTTTTATTATTTTTAATTTTTCTAGAATATCAGTTTTATGGGAATTATCAAAAGATTTTAAAAAATTAACATCCCATTCATGATTTATGATTTCAATTAAATCTCCCATTACCATTGCTTCAAAAAACCTATCAAATATGAATTGATTATATGGTTGTGAAGTTGATACGATGTTGATTGCAATTTTTAGTTTGTGATCTTTAGTTTTATCATAATCAGATTTGAGATCATTCAACATTTTCCTTTGAATTCCTTTAAATACTTTTTTATGAAAGATAGATTTTAGTGCTTTATCAAATACATCATCGATAGAACCACAATAATTCAACAAATTTTTCTTAATAAAACTACGTAGATTCGTCTCAAATAATTCAATTTCGGCAGATATTTCCACAGGAATTTTACTTGGAGGAATGTAAACGGGTTCAACATTCTTCAATATGCCAAAAAAGACTAGTTTTGAATTTAGAATAGCTTCTAAATCTAATCTATATTCCGATAGGCACGTACCATTTAAATTTAAAGATGCACAAAAATCGGAAGAGAGGATAATACCTTCATGTGAAACGTTTTCCAACAATCCATTGAGTATTTTTAGAAGAGTTTCATATCTGTCATTACCATTTCTTATTACATGACTTTCGGGCAAACTGGTTTTACTGCCATCTTAACCCCACCCAGTTATATAAGAGAACATACATAAGTATACCTGATGCAGGATGATAAC
>DQIP01000003.1 GCA_020793565.1 Candidatus Methanovorans sp. | reverse complement strand
TATTTTAAGTCTTATGCAGAGAAGTAAAGCTTTAAATACGCCTGCTGATTGGTTGGTAAGAGCCAAACATAACCGTAAATTATCGCCCGATGAAAAGCTTTGGGATAGCGTTGATAAGCAGGAGGTGATGAGTCGAGTTAGCTTTATTAAACCACGCAAAAAAGGTGAAAAATCACGCCAGGTTCAGCAAGAAATTAAAGTGTTACGTTGCACTTTTCCAGTGAAAGGGAAAGAGGGTATTGAAGTGACATTAGTTCAAGCAAAAGAAATGAATCCGCCCAAAGGGAAAGCACCCCTGGTATGGCGTTTATTAAGCAACCGAATAGTAGAGAATGAAGCGCAAGCCTGTGAGTTAATTGACTGGTATCGCTGTCGTTGGGAAATTGAAATGTTTTTTGATATTTTGAAAGTCGGTTGCAAGGTTGAAAAGCTTCAATTATCCAGCAAAGAGCGCATTGAAAAAGCGTTAATAATGGCGATGATTGTTGCTTGGAGAGTGATGTATCTTATGCGCTTAGGACGCGTCTGTCCTGACTTGTCTGCTGAATTAATCTTTGACCCTTTAGAGTGGAAATCATCTTATGGTTTGCTGAACAAGGAGATACCAAAAAAAGTGCCTACACTGAATGAAGTGTTAAGAAACTTAGCGACATTAGGCGGTTTCTTGGGGCGAAAATCAGATGGTGATCCAGGTGCTAAAAGTATCTGGATCGGGTTTCAAAGGATGCAAGATTGCGTGTACGGTATTCAAATGGCCAGAAAGCTAAAAGACGTATTTTAGGAGTTGTGTGTAAGGAGATGACTTAAGCGTTGATTGAAGAATGTCGAATATCAAAATGTAACCATAAAATCCAGCTGACCGTTGGCAGCGCAGCTCGTTTCCAAAGGTCATTTTTTATCAAAGTTCAGTGCTTAGTCAGAGTTCATCGAACATCTGCCAACGGCATCTGATTTAGGCGTTGGACGAAGCCGCTATGCGGCAGAAAACCCCATTTACGGGTACACTCCAATATGTACTCATTGTCGAGTACGATAATTGGAGTTTACCATGAACACGAAAGAACAAGCG
>DQIP01000004.1 GCA_020793565.1 Candidatus Methanovorans sp. | reverse complement strand
ACATGTGGCACAGGATAATTATGATCATTGCCTGCACGTATAATAGTTTAGCGGCTGAGAACATAGCTGGGAACATAAGTGAATTACTCCCCATGGCAGTTGCTGAAATTACACAATAGAATTTTCGGGGCACAGTTACATACATCCATTCGTTCAGGTAATGCGATTCTATATTTGATGAGATATTCTGAATCGTAATAGCGACATTACGAGACTTTTTATTATCTTCTGGGATGGTTCGAAAAACCACAGGGGGCACAGAGAAAAAAAGCAATGCTCCTCTGTGCTCTCTGTGTCCTCTGTGGTTAATTTTCTTTGCCATGATTCATTTCATCCAGAATTTATTAAAAAGTCTTGACATTACCTACCAATGTTAAAAGAGAAACTTCTATTTACCTGATGTCTTCACCAATTAACAGTACAACAAATTTAAAATATTTAGGTTTATCAAGGATTTCTATCGAAATCCCCTGACAAAAGTTGGTGTTATAGAAAATGCCGCACGTGATTATATTTTAATTACATCTGGGAAACATTGCAAAGAAACCTTTTTATCCATAAAAGTAATAAATATGACATAAATATAAGTTGAAACAAAAAATGGAATGAAGGTTATGCAGATAAAAGCAGTTATAATTGCAAGAGGCGAAGTACAGAGGGTAGGTTACAGGGATGTTGTTGAGCGAGCTGCGCGTAAAATGAAACTTACCGGCATTGTTGAGAATATCAAGCCATATGATGTGAAGATTGTATGCGAAGGAAATAAAACAAGCATTGACTCTTTTATAAAGGTGATCGATACAAAGGAATACCCTATTGAAGTCGAGGAACTGGAGATCAATTTTGATGACGCAACTGGAGAATTTGATTATTTTGAGATCAAGCGTGGGGATATGACCGAAGAACTGGGAGAACGCCTCGATATCGCAAATGCTAAAATGAATCAAATGATTGGAAAGCAGGATGTAATGATTGGAAAGCAGGATGTAATGATTGAAAAGCAGGATGTAATGATTGGAAAGCAGGACGTAATGATTGGAAAGCAGGACGTAATGATTGAAAAGCAGGATGTAATGATTGGAAAAATAGATAATAAC
>DQIP01000005.1 GCA_020793565.1 Candidatus Methanovorans sp. | reverse complement strand
GTAGTGTTTATCATCACCATAAATGTCACAGATACTATAACTACTTTTAAATTTATATAAATATGCATCCGATGTGATATTATTACTGTTTTTTTACTGCATAACTGAATTATGGGACTGTGCCAACCAAACGATATGATAATTTAGTAATGTCTTGTAGTAAATTTTAGGTGTGGTTAAATGATTAAAAAATTTATGTTGACGATTGTATTTTTATTTTTTGTCGCTTCATCTGTATCCGCTGAAACTGAATACAAATATGTTGATGTAAATATAAAAGTGGTGGATTTAACAAATGAGCCTGTATCAAATACATGGGTCAGAATTTGGAATGATACAGGAGGGGAAATAGTGCCATACTCTGGTAATACTAAAGATGGAAATGTCACTTTAAGGATACCTGGAGTGGGGGGACCTCATGTTATTCAAGTATTTTCTTTGGCGGGAGTCGATAAAACGCAGTCTATAGGCAGAGAATTGGCATATGAGCGTAGGTATATTTTTAATCCGTCTATTGCGTCAGATGCGGTTTATGAAATAGTAGTTAATGAAGTAAATGGAAGTAATGGTTATACTGTTATGTACAAAATGTCTAACGATAGCTTAAACATGGCTAAAAAGAGTTTGGATATATCAAATCAGAGCTTCAAATTGTCATTTGCAGCATTTGTTATTTCTTTGATTGGTATCATTTCATCCATCGGGAAGTCTTTTATATACAAATATTGTGAATATTCAGTCACTTTGCATCGTCTACTCTTCAAAAAAATACCAAAATGAAAAATCAATAAACAATGATCTATTCTTTCTGCAGACGATATACAATTTTATGTGTTCATCGCTTGCTCGGGATGATATCGTAATGTATGGTGTCGCGGAATCTGCAGATGTAATCAGATAGAGTGTAATATTTCCTGAGAAATAACCTCTTCCCGAAAGAAAAACTTTCAAACATCCTAAAAAAAGCAACATGATACACCATGCCGTGCACAGTGCACCACATAATTAATATCCCTCTGCAGCAAGTGTTTCATCCAGTGCCGCGCGTAAAATATTCTTCAATACGATTTCCCGCGCTGGGTGTTCCTCATTATATTTGACAAGTCGCGCGTGT
>DQIP01000006.1 GCA_020793565.1 Candidatus Methanovorans sp. | reverse complement strand
CATTCAAACAACAAAATTCTGATAAATCCAGTTCAAAATCCATTCATATTCCTCAAAAAAGGGAACTACATTTAAACTATTTAAATGTTGTCAATTGCTGAGGGACACGACCCGATTTTGTTTCACTGATTCTTCTTGCATTATCATGGGTTGAATCGCCGTGGTTAGTATCAGATGAAAATTCTAGCTGCATTCCACTCAAGATACCTATTCCTTTATATGGATACCACATTGAAGTATACCTGTCATAGTATCCAAGATATTTCCAATTATATGCTTTTGCATAAGATGGTGGGGCAGTGTCAATTTGATGGCGAGCACCAAAGTTATGTCCAATTTCATGGGCAATTAGTATGCATCTTTCATCGAATGTTCCATCATATACATACCCCGGAGCATTGACCATCTGGCCTATTGCATAGCCTTCAGTTGAAGAACCTGTATATTGAAAGGCTCTTCCAATAGGTACGTCAGAAAATTCTTTCCCGCTAAACAAGAACGCAAGATCACAGTTCTGTGAGTTTCTTAATGCTGAATTTTCATTTTTGAACTCATATAAGAGATTGGACGAAGATGTACTACTTAAATCCGAATCATAGTAATAATAATCAATGTCCAAGTTGACACTGATATCTGAAACACCGTATGCATCATTTACATCGGCAATCATATTATATATTTCAGTGCCTGGTGAAGCAAACTCATTGCTAAATTCGGTGTCATACACTGCTAACAAATCTACGGTAGTAGTGGAAAGAATGGTCATTGTGGATGTTGATGAAACAATATTATCAATCAGATATTCATCATGAGGTACTTCAACTACATCATCTGCTCCAACAGGAATTCCAGCAATTTCCTTATCTATATTTCTGTATACGGTATGTAGCACTTTTGTTTCTTCATTTATTTTAACTGATCCTGATTGGGAAACAATATACTTCACGTCATCAACTTCAATCCATCCAAGTATTGCATCATCTGAAACTGTAAAGCGGACTTTACTCTCTGGATATCCAACGACAGTTCCATAATATGTGTATACAACTGGCATATCTACCATATAAGGGATTTCACAAAATTTAATATACCCAGTTTTCGTTGTTTCGAAATCAGAAGCACATA
>DQIP01000007.1 GCA_020793565.1 Candidatus Methanovorans sp. | reverse complement strand
AGTTGATTTTGCACATTTTTGTACTTTTCTAGAATATATAGAATTAAGAGAATATGGAGGAGGTGAGAGATTTTCTGACAAAGGTTCTAGAGAAAAAATTGCGTTTAAATATTATTTATCAAAAGCTATTGCTATGAACACGCCTGATGAAGATAAAATTCCAGAAATGTATTGTGAGTTTGCAAAGCAACTTCGTAAGAATGACATTGTCATAACGTTTAACTGGGACACATTGCTCGAAACAGCATTAAAGAAAGTGGGAAAGACGTATGCATATTGCAGTTTCGAAGACAAGGAAGCAGATGTATATATTTTTAAACTACATGGTTCAGTAAATTGGAGACTAGGGGAGACCTTATTCCTCAGAAAACCGAATTTAACTTGGGAATCGTTAAATTTTAAAACCGGAATGATGGATAATGAGATATATTATTGTAATGACTTGTTGAATAAGAACACTTGGTCACAATATGCGCCATTTTCTGAAGTTGAACCATTTATTGTATTGCCTGGTTATGGAAAAGGATTTGATTTGCGGCATATTGCACCACTTTGGTATAAACCTGAAAATGCGTTTGCATATACAAAAAATATCTACATAATAGGTTTTGAACTGGCGGATGACGATTATTTCGTAAGATCTCTTTTTACACATAACCTTCCTTATGTAGAAGATTATTGCAAAGATTTGAATAAGAATCTTTATATTATTAATCCTGATGAAAAAGTAAAGAATAACTTTGCATTCATCGATAATAGTGATTATGTTAAGTATATTTTTGAAAAGTTTTCAATGGAACATATTGAGATGATGAAAGAAGACTAATAAACTTTGCATAACAGCATTTTCTCAACATGCCCAATGGCACTAATTCTTGATACTTCTGAATGGCACAGTTTCATAATCCAGTTAATTAGTAAAAAGCAACCATATTATCACAACAAATACATATTTATATAATGTATTAAGTAATTATAGTATGTGTGATATTTGTAGTTACTATAAACACTACTTTTGGCAATAGTTCCGATATCCCAATCCTTCTGAAGATTTTCGGTGAATTTGGCAATGAATATGAATATACTGAAAAAGATATTTTCCGCAAGAAAACCCCACCTTTATGCCCTGTA
>DQIP01000214.1 GCA_020793565.1 Candidatus Methanovorans sp. | reverse complement strand
ATGGTTATCATGCCCATGGATCACGGAATGTCCGACGGCCCCATAAAAGGACTCATCGACATAGCCGATACCGTAAACAAGGTCGCACAAGGTGGTGCAAATGCCGTGCTCATGCAAAAAGGCATGATCGCACACGGTCACAGGGGGTACGGGCTCGATGTTGGCCTGATCGTCCACATGAGCGCATCAACTGCACTTGGACCGGATCCCAATGACAAAGTGCAGGTATGCACCGTGGAAGAAGTTGTCAAAATGGGTGCGGATGCCGTATCCATACATGTGAACATAGGTTCGGAGACCGAATCCGACCAGCTACAGAAACTTGGATATGTTGCAGAGCAGTGCAACGAATGGGGAGTGCCGCTACTCTCAATGATGTACCCGCGTGGGAAGAACATCAAAGACCCGCATGACCCAGAACTTGTGGCTCACGTTGCCAGGATCGGTGCGGAACTCGGTTCTGACATCATCAAGACCCTGTACACAGGCGACCCTGACTCATTCAGGAATGTTGTGAATGGTTGTCCGGTCCCGGTCGTCATCGCAGGAGGACCGAAGACCAACACTGACAAGGAGTTCCTTGAGATGATACAAGGCGCCATGGAAGGCGGAGCGCGTGGTGTTGCGATCGGCAGGAACGTATTCCAGCACGCCAACCCTGTCAAGATGACAAAAGCAATTACACAGATCGTGCACAGGAACACGTCAGTCGAGGAAGCGCTTGAAGCACTCGAATAATAAAAATCCAATCAGGCGACTCAACAAACTGCACTGATACCTATACGTATGCATTAATAGAAAGAACCAAATCAGTTAACTTGGAATTTGTGATTATATGAAAGACAAAACCGTATGGATTAAAGCCGATGAAGGCAACTGGGATAAGCGAAAAGGACGGATCACGACAGGCCTGGAATCTGGTGTGGAATGCGTACTGGTAAACGCCGATGATGTGGAGAGGGTGCGTGAACTGGGCGATATCAAAGTTGCAGCATTTGCCACTGATAACAAATCCGGCGCAGACATTGTGGTTGTCGGAAAAGATGGCGAAGGCGATGGTACAAAGCCCATGCCGCCGGATTTTAGCGGCTCACTGGACATTACGACCGCAAGTGGCCTGGTAGATAAAGGCGTACCGGTCGCAGGATATGTTGTAATCCGGAATAAAAAATATGAAGAATTTGCAGCCGAACTCGGGAAAGTGTGCGATTACATTATCACGATCGGAACGGACTGGCAGGTTATCCCGCTTGAGAACCTGATTGTAAACCTGCAGGATAAGGATGTCAGCATCATATCAGGAGTCCAGACACCCAAAGAGGCAAAACTTGCACTCGAAACAATGGAACACGGCTCAGACGGCGTACTTCTTGATTCAGATGATCCGAACCATATCAAGCGCACGGTCGCGATCGCCGAGAGATCAGGCGTTGAAGGAATAGGCCTTGTGCCGGCAACCGTTACGAAAGTCGAAGCCGTTGGCATGGGTGACCGTGTATGCGTGGACACCTGCAACCTGATGGTCAAGGGAGAAGGGATGCTTGTAGGTTCACAATCAAACGGCATGTTCTTAATACATTCAGAATCCGAAGAAAGTCCCTATGTCGCAGCAAGGCCTTTCAGGGTAAATGCCGGTGCCGTGCATGCGTATGTACGTATAGGTGACAAAACCAGATACCTCTCCGAACTGGAATCAGGAGATGAAATTACGATAGTCGGTTCAGACGGTAACCAGAGAACAGGTATCGTAGGACGCGTGAAGATCGAGCGAAGACCACTCACACTTGTTGAAGCAGAGGTTGAAGGAACGATCATCAAAACCATCCTGCAAAATGCAGAGACCATCAAACTGGTTGGAAAAGATGGTAATCCGATATCTGTTGCAGATATTAAAAAAGGTGATGAAATCCTGGTTCACTTTGAGGATACTGCACGGCATTTCGGGATGAAAGTGGAAGAGACGATCATCGAGAAATAGAATAAAATATAATAGACTTACGATTCCCATGATTAAAATCGGTGCATTCGACCTTGAAAAAAGAGCCGCAATCGTTGCTGCGATCAGCGAAAAGCCTATCGAAACCGCAGGGTCTGCAAAACTGCTTGGAGCCGATATTCTTGAGATCAGGTTCGACCTGCTTGGCATTACGGATACACATAATGCTATAAAGCTGGTCAATGAGATCAGGTCGGCTACTAACCTGCCATGTATTGCAACTAACAGGGCACAGTTCCAGGGCGGTAAATGGCCAGGCACCGAGGAAGACAGGATAGCACTACTGGTTGGCATTGTTGAACTGGTTGATGCAGTGGACATTGAACTCCAGGCAGGCAAAGAGGTACTTGAAAAAGTAGTCAAGAGTGCAAAAATCGCTGGCAAGACCGTGATAATATCCTCGCATGATTTTATCACAACGCCTGCGATTGGCCAGATGCAAAAAACACTTGACGCTTGCTTTGAGGCCGGTGCGGATATCGCAAAACTGGCAGTGATGCCGGGATCAATGCAAGATGTGTTGAACCTGTTACAGGTTACCAGGGATGCAAAGGCGCCAGTGTGCACGATATCCATGGGTGATAAAGGCAAACACACACGAATTGTTGCCCCATGCTACGGTTCTGTGCTGACATATGGCTCCGCAGGGAATGCGGTCGCACCCGGACAACTGCGTGTCGATGAACTGAAAAAAGCACTGGAGATGCTCTTATGAAAACGGTTTTTGCAGTGTTTGGCGACCCGATAGAACATTCAATGTCGCCCAAAATGCATAATGCTGCATTTACATACATGGGTATGGATTGTGAATACCACGCATTCAGGGTCGGACGGGATTCACTCCATGATGCACTCATCGGTGCGAAAGCCATGGGTTTTGGTGGTGTGAACCTCACAGTTCCCCTCAAGGAAGAAGCGCTAAACATTGTCGATGCCGACCCCCTGGCTGCCAGGATCGGTGCGGTGAATACTGTGGATCCCGGAGACGGGATGCGAGGGTACAATACTGACGGTATCGGTGCAAAACGAGCGCTTGCGGATGCAGGCGTGGATGTTGCAAATGCCAGGGTGCTAATTGTGGGTGCAGGCGGTGCTGCGCGGGCGATAAGTTTCCAGTTTGCAAATGACAGTGCCAATATTACGATCGCAAACCGCACTGAAAAACGCGCCTGTGATCTTGCACGTGACGTAAGCAGTGTAGGTACGGCGCATGGCACCGGGCTTGCAAACCTGAAAGACCTGATCGCGCAGGCAGATATCCTTGTGAATACCACAACGCTCGGAATGCACCCGAACACCGACCAGACGATCGCAACTTCTGATGACATGCACCCGGATCTCACGGTGTTTGATATCATTTACAATCCGCTTGAAACACGCCTGTTAAAAGAAGCAAAGATTGCGGGTGCGACTGCTGTGAACGGTGTCATGATGCTTGTATACCAGGGTGCTGAAGCGTTTCGGATATGGAACGGTGTGGAACCCCCAGTAGATGTTATGAGAGATGCAGTTCTTGAAGCATTGGGGGCACAAAAGCCATGAAGATGCTGGTAATCGGCGGTACGGGTGAGATGGGGCAATGGTTCACCCGGTTTTCCAAAGAACATGGTTACGAGGTTGTGGTCTGGGGCAGCAGCCATCGTGTTGATGTAGCAAAGCATATGGGTGTCGGTTTCGCATCCGACCTTGACCATGCGATCGGTGAAAGCGATATCGTGGTTGTGTCGGTGCCGATCGATATTACAGAAAAAGTAATTGCTGAAACTGCCCCGAAGATGAAAGACGGCAGTCTGCTTATGGACATCACATCCCTCAAGGCAAGACCCATTGAGGCGATGGAAAGATACGCACCACCGGGTGTTGAGATACTTGGAACACACCCAATGTTCGGACCATCCATACCAGGCCTGCACGGCCAGATTGTTATCATGACACCGGTTGCAGGGCGATGTGAGAGGTGGTTCCCGATCATACGCGCACTTTTTGAGGAGAATGGCGCACACATTGAGGTTATTGGTGCAAAAGAGCATGACAGGTTCGTGTCCGTAGTACAGGGGCTTACGCATTTTGCATACATAACCATAGGAACAACATTCAAGCGGCTTGATTTTGATGTGAACGAGTCACGCAGGTTCATGAGTCCCGTGTACGAGATCATGGTGGATTTTGTTGGCAGGATACTGGGGCAGAATCCTTACCTCTATGCGCTTATCCAGATGGAGAACCCGGAGGTGCTGAAAGTTCATGAGGCATTTAAAGAAGAATGCATGAGCATATCCGATATGGTCAGGCAGCATGATGTGGAGGGTTTCACCCGTAAAATGAAGACCGCCGCAACTCATTTCGGTGATACGGCTTTAGCACTGCATCGCTCAGATAACCTGATCAATTCAAAGATACATGAATTTGGCGAACTTGTACATTCGATCGGGACAGAGCGCGGACTTGAACATATTTACTCTGGTGTGACGCATGTCGGTGTGATCGAGAAGGTTACACCAAGAGATGTGGTACTTTCTAAAAACGGCAAAGGCATATCCCTTAAAATCGAGAACATACGACTGTTATCGGATCATGAACTCATTGATTGGAAAATTGCCGGCCTGACACATTCAAAAAGGGATATCTCAGTGCTTATCCCTACCGGTGCCGAGCCGGAGGTGTTGCAGGGTGTGATCACAAATGACCGGAGAGTCGCCTCTGTAAATATTATTGATACATACACAGGTATCGATACGAAACGGCTGAGTGTGACATATCGCATAATTATTATTGGAGATTGTGCACCCGGTGAGGTACAGGATGATATCCTGAATTTGCTGGCCGGGCTCGGGTGTAAGTTGAGAGGTTAGAATTTGGGGGAATATATCGATGTTGCCAGTGTCATGTCAACAATCCAATACTTGGATTTCTCTGGATGTCTTCTTTTGGCCCATGCCCATAACATATTCCATAACTGGTGGTCCAGTTTGCCGAATATGTATTTAGCAACAACTGATTGGTGATAATTTGCCCAACCAGTTATAATGGGATTGAGGACATGAATAAGGTCTTCCTGAGTCCATGCTTTTGCACGTTTGATAACATCACTAATTTTCGTAGTGATTTTACCAATGGAATTCTTTGATGGCTTAATCAGAAGTTTCCCATTATATTTTCGAAAATTCCAACCTAAAAAGTCAAAACCATAGTCTATATGAGAAATCAGAGTTTTAATTTCGGATAGTTCCAGCCCTCTTTCCCCCAGGAATGATTTAATCAATTTTGCAATTTCATTGGCAGTTTTATCCGAATCGGCGGTCACGATAAAATCATCGGCGTACCTCACAAAATGTACTTTGTGATGGCCATATCTTTTATGCACTTTCCCCGTTTTACTGCTAAAGATCTTAGTCGCGAATCATATTGGGCGGGTTGTGTTACATCATCTGGAAATTTAGCTGTGTTTAAGCACCCGCACTTCGGACATCATTTTATTTCACCACGGTGTTCTGTTGAATGGAGTTGAACAGGCGGTATGTCAAAAGTCGGTCTTTTTTCATAGTCTTTAACCTCTTCATTTTCAAGAGACGTGTGACAATTACTACATTGATCTACCTCAATTATTCTAATTTCATCAGGATTATCAACCATCCTTAATGTTGTTCCAGGGTGACCTTTTTGACCAACTATCTTTTTACCACTTTTTACACGCCTACTTTTTGGCGTGGGTTTTTAGATGCATAAACATCAGTTGAAGGGGGCTTACTACTGTTACGACTGTTTTTGTTGAGTCGTTCCTCTAATGATTTGACGCGTTCTTCAAGTTTTGCAATTGTGGCAAGCAATTGTTCGATTAGATTGATTACTGCATCTGGCCCAGCTTCATAAATTGTAAGAATTTCTTCATGTTCCATGTCAATCCCCTCAGATTAATTGAAACATTTGGTTATTTTTGATTATTAATCTACGATGAGGTCATTGTATGTTGAATTTTCGGTTTTGTTGTTTTTTGAAGAATAAACGGTTTATAGGGTGGCTGAATAGTTACGAATATTGTTAATATAGCATATATTTGTTTTTTGTTGACCATAAATGATTCTAAAATGGACACTCAAAAAAAACAAAATTGAATGAGTGGATCAAACCATAATATCGATCTCAAACCCGACCACAGGCTGCCCCAATCCGAAATTCGTAATCACCTCGGGATAAAACTCGCCCATGACACCGATCTTTTTGTTACCAACAAGGATGTCTGCCCGCCTGCCTTCCAAAAATGTCGCATCCTGCGATTGCACAACCTCATACTCGATCATGCGTTCCCGCATCACCGCATCCACGATCTCGCGCACTTCCGTGAAATTCGCCTGTGGATGGATCGATACCGAAGCCAGGTGCCTGCGGTTATTATTGTTCACCACAACCTCGCCCACTTCAAATATACGTTGGGGGAGTTCCCTGTGCTGGTTTAATGAGAGTATTTCCATCAGGTTTGGCAAAATTGTCGTACGCAGCATGGTCTGCTCTTCGCTTATCGGGTGCAGTACATGAGTTACATCATCTGTCCTGTTACGGCACATCCATTCAAAATGTATCTTTTCACTTGTCAGGGTGAACGGCATCACTTCTGAATAACCCAAACCAACCATGATCTCGCGCATTGCAGTCCTTGCCAGTGATATCCCGTGTGCCTTCCCGACTGTGGAACTCTTTGGAAAATCCGGCTGGATGTTATCGTACCCATAGCCTATCGCAATATCTTCGATGATATCATCGATATTCAGGATATCAGCACGATACGAAGGTATCTCTACCTCAAGTGTTTCACCATCGATATTGCATATACCAAACCGCATCTTCCCAAGTTGCGCCACGATCCCATCCATTGGAAGATCAATACCGATCAACGAATTCACTTCTGATCTTGTGAGTTTATGGACCATAGGCGCAAGGTCAGGTGTGATCTTCGTGCTGTTATCAGGCATAATTATTTTCACGGATCCAATTTTCCCACCCCGCTCTGCAAGCGATGTAACTACAATATTAAGGGCAGTATAAACCGCATCGGCAAGTCCGGTCACATCAATGAACAGTTCGGTTGTGCTCTCCTCGACCCTTGTCAGGTTACCATTGATGATCGGTGGGAATGAGAGCACATTACCATTTGCATCCAGTATTAGCGGATATTTATCGAATCCCTCCACAAGATGGGCAAAACCAACACCTTTCGGATGCTTTTCAAGTATATCGCGCATCGACATCGGTTCTGTGAAATCGAGAGGCACGAACTCAAAGTCCGGGTCGGCTGCGAGGTACCTGAAAGGAGCCTTAATATTTGCCATATCATGCACACCAATGGATACTTTCTTACGATTGCGTCCAAGTCCCCAATGCAAATCTTCCTGCAAGTCCATGAGTGACTTTATAGAATTCGTATCAAACCTGACACCCCTCACAACCGCACAACCAAGAACAGGGCGTATATCCGCGATATCCTTGTCCAGTGTGATCTCCACACCAGAAGGTGATACTTCATAATCACAAAGACCCTTCTCAATGTCCAGAAATCCCCTCATGGCGCGTGCGACCCCTTCAACGCTATATAGGTCCGGCCTGTCCGGGAAGAACTCAATGTCTATAGACTCTTCTTCAATACGCTCGATATCGGCCCCGATCATGGGCACGCGATCGATGATCGTATCTTTGTCTGCACGAGTGAGTTTTTCCATGTCATCGTATTGTAAGGTTATAATTGGCATAAAAGGGTCCTCTGGTTATGTATAATTAATATATTTGTAGATACTACCTGACCACAACATATCTAACTTTGGATTTAATGTTTTTCATTAAAGTCCAAGTTTGATAGTTTCCACTTTTCATCTCATCGAGAATGTCTTCACTCATGTTTTCTTCAACTCCCCTGCCACCCCCATTTTCTCGTAGTATGTAATCTATAGGATTATGTAGTCCGAGTTATCTGCTGGATGTGAGTATCACTAACAAGCTCAGGGAAAATAGGATTGAAGGTGTAGGTAGTGTGAATAAAATGTATCGTATACTGGAGAGATGTGGAATTGGAAAGTTGGGTTTGAAGGGGGATAAATCCTGGATATTGAAACTTACGACTATGACAGATGCGCAAAAAAACATTCTGGAGATGTTCAATTGCAAATATTTGGGAACGAACAAGCACTTAAAATCGATAGGGGTCAAGATGGTGTAGAACAGATTTCAAAAAGGGTGCAGTCCACAGATAGCGATTTTATTTCATATTGGCGAAGATGGATTATTACAGCATTTATCAATAAATGCGTTAGTGGAACCGCTTGGTCAGGTTTAGTTATTATGTTCCAAAGTTATGACTACATTTCCCTTTTTGTGCCCTTTTTCAACATAACTATGAGCCTCGGCAGTCTGTTCCAAGGGATAGCGTCTATCTATGACCGTTTTAATCTTCCCTGCCTCAATAAGCTCTTTGAGGAAAATTAAATCTTCAGCACTTTCCTTATATGTCACTTTATGAATTGACACGAATGTCCCGTTCGGAGTTAGTGCTTTCTTGCACTTTGATTTCGAGACTTTTCCAACAGCATCAAAGATACAATCATAAAGTTCTCCGCTTTTGGTAAAATCCTCTTTGGTGTAATCAACTACCTTATCGGCTCCCAGAGATTTCACCAACTCTAAATTGGAGGTACTGCATAGCCCGGTAACTTCTGCCCCGAAGTGCTTGGCAAGCTGCACCGCAAAAGTACCTACACTTCCAGAAGCGCCATAGACAAAAACTTTTTGTCCGCTTTGGATATTTCCTTTTCTAAGAACCTGCAATGCTCCAATTCCCCCAGTAGGAACAGCGGCAGCTTCCTCATAGGTAATATTGGCCGGTTTTATTGCCACCACCCCAACTTCTGGCAGACATTTGTATTCGGCATGAGCGCCAAAATCCAAACCACACGATGCAAAAACTTGGTCACCTTTCTTGAACATCTTTACATCTTTACCTATTGCTTCAATTTCCCCAGCTATCTGCATCCCCAGTATAGCTCTCTTTGGTTTTCTAAGACCTAAATATATTCGCGCGGGGAGCCATTCCCAGAAAGGGACTGTGAAACTTCGCATTCTAACGTCCCCTGCTGATACGGTTGTCGCATGTACTTTTACCAATACTTCATTGTCCTTCGGTGTAGGTTTTTCTATCTCTTTGAGATGAAGAACTTCCGGTGGTCCGTATTCTTCATATACGATCGCTTTCATTTGGGCATCCCTCCTTATTTTGGATGTGCTAATTTAAACTTTGTTTGATCGGTTTTATCAGATTCGGAATATAGGGCAGATGGATTAAATCCTTTTACTATCAACCATGTCACAAGCATTATTTCAGCCACAGCAATAGGAAGGGCAAAAATAATCTCCAATCCCGAAATTCCAGTAAACATGTCAATATTAGCCAGCACAGAACCAGTTAACAAAGATATAGCAGCAACAAAGCCCGAGGCCGATATAAATCGGGGAACTAGTTTCGATTTATATAATGCCGAATAAAGTATCAGGGATCCTAAAGCAAAAACGATATGATAAATCATTCCTTGTGTGCCGGCCCAATGATTTACTGACTGAATCGAACTGTCTATGTATTGAAAATATGAAGCATCCACCCCACCTTTATTCAAATAATCCTGACTTAAATTAACCAGTGACATCTTACTGATATAAGCAACACTTAAGATCGCAGCCTCAAACAATATGAAACCAACATACCCCAGCTAATGCTTCATTGTGTTTTCTAAAAACCCATCAACCCCGGTAACACTCTCACCCTTAGCACTCGACACAACAGCTTCTATCCCCTTATATCGCGGCACCCCGCTACCGCCTGTATCTGCACTTAACAGTACATTCGACCATGGGCTGTTTGGCATGTATGCAATTCCCTGGTGAGACGCGTCATAGCCCGAGCTCCCGACCCTGACAATCACTTTCCCGCTATCATTCCTGACAACAGCTGTATCCCCTTCCTTGACACCAAGTTTCTTGATATCACCAGCATCCATCCTGATAACAGCCGAAAGTTTGAGATATTCTTCACTAAAACGGCTCCCTTCCATCACTGCACTCTGAAAGATATCCCTGTAAGTAACGATCGTGACCTTATATTCAGGTGCAGCAAGGAATTTTCCAAACTCCACTATAATGCCTCCATGATGCGGGTGAGTATCTCTTCATCCGGGGGGCGGTTTGTTTCAATTATGGGTTCAAACTTCACTTCCACGCCATCCATTCGGATCGCACTTCCGCCACATTCAACACCGCTTAAGGCTGATGGGATCGTTACCTTTGCCTTCCTGGACGTAAATGTTTCACATGGATCGATTGTAATGACCGGTATGTTTAGCAGGTGTTCTGCAATAACACGCGGCAGGCTTGAAAGCGGGTCAGAACCGATTACCAGTGCAGCATCTGCGGCCTTATTGTTCAGTGTTTCCACGATTGAAAACTCTGCGCCGTGTTGGACATCAGTACTGTCTCCTTTTTCGAACTTGACACGGTTTAGGTATCCAGTCTCATTGAACAGGTTTTGGTTGAACCCTCTCATATTGTAGTGACCCACCATCGGAATGAGATGGAAGTTCGACATTTCGTTCAACTTGTCCATCAACTTCACCACCGGATCCATATTATCAATAGAGTACACAAGACCAAGACCCACAAAGATGGTGCCGAACCTGGCTTTCTTCAGGATATTTGCAAGTTCAAGTATCCGTTTGATATCAAACCCAAAAGAGACTTTTGGGACTTTGCCTGAGAGCGCGTCAATGAGTGCATCAATGAACTCCGCATCAGCTTGCAATGGGATCTGGTAGAACTTATCCCCGCTGATCTTTGCTGTATGTGATCTTCGGATATCTATTGTGATCATAATGCGGTCTTCTTCCCAACCGCGCTGGCGCTCCTGGCCACGCGGGAAGTATGAGTATTTGGAAAAATGGCGCGGATGTGAGTTTGATGCGTCAGCGCCCCAGTAGACGATCACATCTGCCTTGTTGCGAACATCGTCTAATGTCGTGGATCGGATATTTTCATTAAATATGGCTTCAAGTGTGGGACCCTGGCAGAATGATGATGTGTCATCTATCACTGCGCCAATACGCTTTGCAAGTTCAATTGCCTTTTTTTGCGCCATGTTGGTTGAGTTGCCAAGTCCGAATACCAGTGGCGATCTTGCATTGCTGAGTATTCCTGCCGCCGCGCCAATCGCGTTATCAATATCGACTTCCTGTCCGTCAACTGTAGGTGACATCGGCTCGCTGCATCCTTTCATACGCGCGACACCTTTCCGGCAAGCCGTTTTAACTTCGGTTATCCTGCCGCTGCCCGTTACAACTTCAATATCATCACAGAGCAGTGCGCATCCGGTGCATACGTGGTAGTTTTCGTTCAACAGGGTCACCATTTTTTAACGTTTTATTCAGGCAGGTCCATACAATGTTATGCATAATATCATTTGTAATATCATACAAACTCGATCGCTTCTGTCGGGCATGTCACAATACATCCGTTGCAGAGTATTTTATCCATCCCAAAACGGCGGCATTCATGCACATTTGAAGTTCTCACGATCCCGTCTTCAACGCGCAGGATCACTTTGTCGCTTGTTGGTGCCCGTCCGATACCGGTACCATGTGGATCGTCCGCAACATTGACAGGACACGCTACAACACAATTGCCGCACCCGAAGCATTTGTCTTCATGTACGATCATTCCTGTTTCTGCAGCCCCTTTAACAGGTGTGAGCATCCCTGACAATTTTTCATAGTTTGCTTTGAAATCATCCTCTTTGAGAGGGGGGCAGTCACCAACTGTAAGTTCACGGGATAAAAGCGAGACGGCAAATGCCATGCAGGTTGCTTTCCCGCATTCTTTGCAATTGGTCTTTGGAAGAAACTTGTATATTTCCATTGCGTTTGTCATTGTACTCACTCGCCTGGTATACAATCATACGAACCTGACAGATTTTTGCCTGTTCTTGTTCCATATGTTATATTATGTTCAATCCTTGAAGAATAGTGCACAATGGCACATGCCGTCTTTTTCGATCTCGCCTTCATGGTATATACAGGGACAGATTACCTTTTTATCCTGTTCCTCATCTCCAGTAACAATCCGGCATGGGCAGTATTGCTTGCCATGTTTTTCCTTATTATTGACAAGTCCTTCTATGACAATATCCAATATCTCTTTATCAGGATTCAGTTTATACCCGTTCTTTTGTGCGTATCTGGCAGTCCATGCATGCATTTGTCCTTTCAGTTCATCATGTTCGCTCATATTCAATACTCCAAATGATTATGTCTGGTCAATTTCCATTTCCAGCATTTTATTAATGGCACGCCGTATTTTTCCTTCCCCTGAATATCCTACTATGGACTTTATTACCATTCCGTCCCTGATCAGTATTAGAGTTGGTACTCCTATTACTTTAAAGTGTTTGGCGATCGTTGAAGATGTATCAAGATCAACTTTGATGAACTTGACCCTGCCATTGTATTCTACAGCAAATTTTGCAAATATCGGATTTATCATTTTACAGGGACCGCACCATTCAGTATAGCAATCAACAATAACAGGCATGCCTGAATTTATTACATCATCAAACCCGGCTGTATTTACTTTGCAGAGATTACTACTGATAATTTCAATTTCTGGTTTTTCATCACCAATTTCTATTGTGCCGATACTGGTTGGTTTTTTGCTGAATAGTTGGCTGATGTTATTAATGATATTTCCAGGTATCATTGAAATTCCTCGTTTTTTTGGATTAAATGGTTTGTAAGATGTAAACTGTTATTGGGATGAACAGTTATGTACCTTGCGAACCGGTAAATACTAATATGTAACGCAGTGGGTATGTGTGATTATGTGTGATTATGTGTGATTATGTGTATTGTATCAAATAAATATGCTTAATTCGGCAGAGGTATCTTTTTTATAGCCTATAATTTATATAATGATATTGTCCGAATTAATACGAGCATCGCGAGAATTATCTCGTTGTATCCCAAGTTTCCCACTTGAAAATTAAATTCGATATCTTGCGCCCCAGCGCATTTGCAATTTTAGCCGATTTTTGGTCGTAAACTTCGCACTTTAACAATTAATCCCAATTGATTTCAAATATTTTTTTCTTACAATAGATTCACTCTGAAACAATTTTAAGACATTTTTCTGCTGCGATTGAACTTGTGCCAACGTTATAGAATCTTCACCAGTCTCTTTTAGAGACAATTTACCAATTATACCGTCTCGCAGTATTTTATACACTTTTTGTGTACTTTTTATATCAACGTTTGCATCTTTTAAACGATTTGTGATAGTAATATTCATCAGATGTGAAAGCACGCATATTGTATAATGTGCTCTGACATGTTTTGATTCCCAAACGTTGAACGGCTGTATATTGATAAACGATTTTACATCTTTAAACGCTTGCTCAATCTGATCCTTGTTCCGATATGCAAAAATTAGATTCTCCTCGGTAAGCTTTTTCCCACCATCTTTTTTGCTCTTGTTGTTTGTAACTATCAACCACAACCCATCAGTTCTCCTTGCTTTTTTAATCGCTTCCCTATTCTCGTCGTTTTCTTTTGGAATGATGCGAAAACTCTTGACTATTTTCCCATCGTTTTTTATCATCAGAGGTTCAAGATCAAAATCCACGTATTTATTACTCTTCATCTTTTTGAGTATTTTGTTGATTTTATTTCTCGTAGTAGATATATTCCGGCTCTTTTCTGCCTTTGACAAAGCCTTATTTTCTTCCTCCAGATACGCTTTTGCTCTGAATATCAATTCTTCACGTGATTTCGACTCGCCCACAAACATTTCTGGATTGAATATCAAAACATAACGTCTACCGTCAACAGTTCCCAGATCATCGTAGTACGTATTTTCATCATATTTTTTAAATCCCATTTTTGTTATCTGCTCAAACATGTTCTCGGAGTTAAGAGGCTCAAAACGTTTGATGTTAACGTTTTTTATGTTAGGGATTTGATTTTTATCCATTGCAGTGATGTAAACATATTTGTTATCTTCCAGATGTGTTAGATTATCATCCGAGACCATTCCTCTATCAAAAACCAGTATTATTTCCCCATCACCAAATTTAAACTGCGTTTTCCACTGGGTTGACAGGTTCTTAATTGTGTTGACATCTGCTGTATAATCTTCAAGTATGTCCCATGCGAAAGGATAACCTTTAGAGTTTACCAGAAGTGAGAGGACAATTTTCTTTTTTCTGAATCCATTGCTTTTAGTTATTCCAGGCGACGTTAAATCACATTTTCTTCCTTCAAAATACGAATCTGTGAGATCATAAAATACAATTTTCATGCTCGCATCATCACGTTTTGTTAGGGTTTTGTACAGGTGATTTTCGAGGTCAGTTTTTCGGTCTTCAATTTTATCGAGTTCACGAAATATTCTTGATTTGTTTATATGTTGAGTATTGATGTGTAAAATGCGGTCTAATGCAGTGTGTTCGAACCAATCTACTGCAGAAATGTAGCTTCCTGGGTCCAAACAACGATATATTGTTAATATTTTCGCAATTTCTGCTGTCTGCACATTCTTTTTTTCAGATAAAGGGAATATTTCTGATAATTCCCATTGATCCCAGATAAAATTTAAAAATGCGGCATCTAAGTAGCGCCAATGATTTTCGAAGATTATGTCTTCTAGTTTTGGGGTCTCTGTCTCAGGGTTTTTAAGAATTTTTAAAGCACTATTGATCGTTTCCACTTCTTCTGGCGTCAATCTTCCAAAATAGTGGATTTTTTGATGTCGGTTTTTCCCATCCTCTCGGTATGGTGCGACAAGACTGTAGTAATTGTGGTGATGCTTTTTGAGATACCAATTGAGTTCCATATGATCACATATATATTGGTCGTAATTATATATTAAGTTTTCGATCTGAACGGATAGTGATAACTCTAATATGATATGGTTTATATTAGATATTGACCGTCTAAACTTATAAAAATCACCAAATATTCAGTGATTGATCAGAAAAAACAATAGCGAGGAACTACATTATAGTGCAACTGTGTTAAAAAGGAGAGAATGATAGTGGGAAAGATAGGTTATATACTATGAAAAAAGAATCCGATGCAATCTTATTGAGAATATTTATTGGTGAGTCAGATGAATACGAAGGAGTAAAACTATACACCTACCTTATTGAAATGCTGAAAAAAGAAGGTATTGCAGGAGCCACTGTGTTAAGGGGCATAGCTGGTTTTGGAAAAACAAGCCACATACATACAACTTCAATTTTGAGACTTTCAACAGATTTGCCAATTATTGTTGAAGTTACTGATAAAAAGGAGAATATAGAAAGAATTAAGGTGAAGTTGGATGAAGTGATAAAGGAAGGACTCATCACCGAAGAAAAAGTCAAGATTATATTTTATGACGGAAAGAACAAAGACGTATAATTTACAGTAAACAATATGTGTTTGTTTAGATGGTTTCGATAAAATCTCGATGCACAGCCCATATATCAATACCCCGTGCAGCAATCGTGCCGCAGGCGACGTATTCCAAACATTATAATATATATGCCTCTATCGAATGAACCTTAACATTATTACTAATATTGGTGTGTAAAAACGCTATGCTGCGTTGCCCCACATTTTTGTTATACCCCATCTTCGCCACAATGGAATAAAATAGATATCGGTGGACTGCACCAATTTTCAAATCTGTTCTACATCTTCTTGATCCCAATCGATTTCAAGTGATTGTTCGTTCCCAAATATTTGCAATTGAACATCTCCATAATATTTTTTTGCGGTAACTATTCAGCCATACATAAACATTATCAGTAGACTGAATAATCCATAAATTGATAATTACACACAATCGACAAATACCTTTGAAATCGATGTGTCTAAATTCAGTATTAAAAACTGAAAAATGTAGTGTCACAGGCACAAATTCGAAGATTTTCGCCATCGGTGTCCAGTCTCAAGGATAGCTGAATAATTAATTTTTGCGCATCTTTACCTGCGCGCCTTGCAGGTGTGGCAGTCTACAAAAAAACAACGACTACCGCAAGCGCAATATATCATCAAGGAAACAATACAATCATGAGTGAGGAAAAGGAATATGCCTGT
This sequence comes from Candidatus Methanovorans sp., assembly GCA_020793565.1. Taxonomy (GTDB): domain Archaea; phylum Halobacteriota; class Methanosarcinia; order Methanosarcinales; family Methanosarcinaceae; genus Methanovorans. The sequence goes on along the minus strand of DQIP01000214.1, from coordinate 8,882 downwards.
TCATGCGGGAACAGCATGATGCGTTTGATCCTGACAGATTCCGGCGCACTTGAGATCAAGTGCACTGAATGTGGCACAGTCAGGAAAGTTGGCAGAGGGCTTTGTCCAACCAGACTTGTAGACTGATCCTGTTACCGAAAGTAGCTGGTGTATTCGGGAATGTAATAATTGGCAGCCAGTAGTATACTGGGTAGTTTTTAGAATTCCATATATTCTTTCTTCTTCTGACATTGAATGTATATGTGTTTTATAGGGATTGGGGCATTTCGGATAATGGGAAATTGATCTATCCGAAAGTCATGTGATGCCAGAATGTACTATTATCGTTCGTATTTCCCATAATCAATTCGAAGTTGACCGTCAAACCGATTTCCCAACTTCACGTATGCATTCTGTTTTGCGGACTATGTCCTTCAGTCTACCTTCAAAATTGGAAATGAATTCTTCTACCTGCTCACCGGCGACCGCGCCATTTGCTGAGGGTTTGACCAGGTGTTCCTGCTCAAGTACGCGAAGTGAGTACCTCACTTTATGCGTAGGCATTTTAGTTTCTTCCGCGAGTTTCAAGATACCGATCGGGCCGTTTTTCACGACAATTTTAAGGACAATCAGGTGTCGGTGTGTAAGTTCAAGTTCCCTGTTGATCTGGTCAAATAGCATCTATACAACCTCGTTTACCAGAATCCCTATGCCTTCTATCTCAATCTCAACAACATCCCCGCAATGCAGTTCACCAATACCTGCCGGTGTACCTGTTGTAACGATATCTCCGATCTCAAGTGTCATGATGCCGGATATGAGTTCAATGAGCGCCGGTATGCCAAATATCATGTTCGATGTGTTTGAATCCTGCCGCAGTTCCCCGTTGATACGGCTTTTGATGGACGCATTTTCAGGGTTGAAATCCTCTGGTGAAGCAATGAATGGTCCTACGGGTGCGAAGGTGTCAAAACTTTTGGCACGTGTCCACTGTCCGTCCTGCCGCTGTAAGTCGCGTGCAGTAACGTCATTGAAACATGTATAACCCGCAATAACATCATTTGCGTGTTCGGCCTTGATGTTGCGGCATCTTTTTCCGATTACCACTGCAAGTTCTGCTTCGTAATCTACCTGCTTGCTTGCTTCCGGATAAATAATTTTGTCACCGTGCCCAATTACTGCCGAAGGCGGTTTTATGAATATGATCGGCTCATGTGGGATATCCATGTTCAACTCTTTTGCATGGTCGCGATAATTGAGCCCGACACATACTATTTTAGACGGGTCTGTCGGCGGGAGCACTTTGAGTTCTGATAGTTCAAATGTTTTGCCTTCATATTCACCTTTGGCAGTGACGCAGGTGGCGTTTACTTCGCCATAGAACGTATTTCCGAAGTGTTTGAATCGCCCAATCATACTTGTTACATTTTGTTTTCATTGTAGATAAATAACTCCCATTTTATAGTCAAAAACCAAACAATTTAAACAATCGTATTTGTATAAATGATTTCGATAAAATCTTGATGCACAGCCCATATTGCAAAACATCGCGCAGTAATACGGCGAATAAAGAAGAGCGATTACTCGCTCTTCCTCTTTTTAGAACGGTGCGTGAAAGTTGGACTTTCAGATTTTTCCCACATTGTCATGTAATCTTAACACCCAGGCGTTACCATTGACGCATCTTACATTAGGATTACTCCGAATGAAAGGGGTAGATGTAAGGCAATTTGTGATAGAATTTCTTGTAGTATATAATTTATAGAATTATATAGTCTGAGTTAATCTGAGCGTCAGCGAAGATTTTCTAGTCATGGCGCGCTTAAACGCGGCGTGTTCCAACACCATAAATATCCCCGTCGATCTAATTGAATACATTTTTATGCAACATTCCCCATTGAAACCAAAGTGAACAGTATGAGATCAATAGACTGGAACGACGAATCCAAAACCGTTATAATGATTGACCAGACCCTTCTGCCAGGGGAGTACAAAGTTATCGAATGTAAAACTCTCAGCACCCTGTGCGAAGCGATCAGTTCCCTGCGCGTCCGTGGTGCACCTGCACTTGGTGCTGCCGGTGGGTTCGGGATAGCACTTGCTGCGACGTTGAGCAGTGCGGCAAGTATGGATGCACTGGTAAAAGACCTGGAAGTCGCTGCAGCGACTATCAAAGCTACGCGCCCGACTGCAGTAAATCTTGCGTGGGCTGTTGACAGGGTGATGCACGCCATTCAGGATGCATATAATGTAGATGGCATTCGTGATGTCACGATCGAAGAAGCAATGCGAATTGCTGATGAGGATGTTATCATCAACAAAAAACTTGGTGAATACGGCGCGAAATTATTGGACGACGGCGATACCGTGATGACGCACTGCAATGCCGGCAAGATGGCATGTGTGGACTGGGGCACAGCGCTTGGTGTAATTCGCTCGGCTGTCCTGGCTGGCAAGGAGATCAATGTCATAGCATGCGAGACACGGCCACTCAACCAGGGTGGAAGGATCACGACATGGGAACTCATGCAGGATAACATCCCTGTTAAACTTATCACGGATTCAATGTCAGGACACGTCATGCGTAAGGGAATGGTTGATAAGGTAATCGTCGGGGCTGACCGAATAACCGAGGATGTGGTGTTCAACAAGATCGGGACATATACCCATTCGGTTATTGCAAAGGAACACGAGGTTCCTTTTTATGTGGCTGCACCTGTATCCACTTTTGATTTTGACGGATGGGAGGAAAGTGTTAAGATAGAACTCCGTGACCCTGATGAACTGAGGTTCTTTGGAAAAGAGCAACTTGCACCAATTGATGTTGATGTGTACAATCCTGCTTTTGATGCAACCCCAATGGAGAATATCAGCGCGATCATTACCGAGAATGGGATTTTCGAGCCGCCATTTTTGCTGGATGAAGTGAAGATGTGAATGTAAGTGAAGATATAAACTTAAGTGCTGCTAAGAGGCTTTTGGGCAATATTATTTTTGGAATCGATGTGCCATATTTTTTGGAGCATTTATTGCAAAAACTAACCGATATATGTCGGAATTTTTGCCACAATGCAGCAATGTGGAATAAGTTTTTAAGCATTTGATGCATAAATATATTATATTAACCATAATCACATCAAATAATATAGTATAATCATACATGGAGGGAATAATGGCAAAAAAATCAAGTGGCAATGGACTTATGTCATCCGCAGGACTTATGCGGTACTATGATGCCGATAAAAAAGCAATACATGTTGATCCAAAAAAAGTAGTTACATTTGGGATCATTGCAGGCATTGTAATTTTGTTTTTAAACGCAAGTTTTGGCCTCTGGCCGTAATTGTGATGTCTGGTCAGGATTATATTAAAACGTAAAGCGTCAATATATACAATGAAACGGACGAGAAAATCCTCGCTACGCTCGGATTAACTCGAACTATATAATTCTATAAATTATATACAACGAGAAAATCCTCCCTGCGGTCGGATTAACTCGGACTACATAGTTTTATAGATTATATCCTACCAGAAAAAACATTTTTTTGACTCACTCTCATACAAAAACTAACAAATGTGTCGCCATAGGCACAAATAAGCGTATTTTATCTATCTATATCCGGTTTTAAGGATGGATGAACAGTTACAATAATCATAACTAATAAACAGAAGGTGGGATAAATGAAGATCAGTAAAAAAATGTTTTTACACAGGAGACAGGAATCTTTCAGTGTCTGGATCGTTCTATTATTTTGTCTGCTAATCGCATCAACAGTATCAACTGCTGCTGCTGCGGGGATGCATGCTACGATTCAGGAATATGATGGTGCTGGAACATGTATAATAGTATGTCATCCGCAAGCTGGTGAGGATTTTGTAACTTCAATTCATAACACCTGGCTTGGAACAGCTGAATATATTGATGGGAAAAATGGCACCCAGACAGGTAAACTCACAGGTGTAAATGATTTCGGTATAAGTGTAATATCAAATGAAGCCCTTTGCGGTATGTGTCATGCCGGGTATGGCTTAATTGAAAATGATTTTTCAATTGAGCAGATCGATTGTTTAATCTGCCATGCGCCGGATTACAGAAAGACAGCATCGGGTCCAGATCCGTCTGTCAATGCGACCAATGCTGCAAGGAATGTCGGACGGCCAACACGGGAGATGTGTCTGCGTTGTCATGCAACATCAGGTGGTGGGGATAATAACAAACGCGGTGATCTTGAGCTTGCAATGGGTGCGCTTAATGTTTCAGAAGACCTTGATGTCCATATGAGCGCTGACATGGCATGTCAGGACTGTCATATTTTTATTGACCATCATGTATCAGGAAGAGGCATGGACCTGCGGGTCGATGATACTGATTTTGTGGTCTCATGTGATGATGGGGAATGTCATGGTTTAATGCCGCATGCAAATAACTCAACATATAACCAGCATACAGACAGGATATACTGTACAGTATGCCACATCACAGCATACGGCAAGATACAGACCGTTGAAATGTCACGTGATTGGGGACAACGAACCCTCAGTGAAAAAAAAATGATGGACACAAAAATGTATACCCCGAACTTAGTGCGTGAGAGCAATCCGGCACCTATCCAGGTATGGTGGAACAGGAGATCCGAGATAACAGATCTCGCTGATCCGGTTGTGCTCAACTCTGATGGAGTTGTGATAATGGCAAAGCCTGCTGGCGGAATAGGTGATCCCGCATCAAAGATCTATGCAAGCCGGTTACATGTTGGCAGACAGCCATGGGATGGCACATACTTATTAGCATTCAATACTATGACTGTACTTATATCAGACAATATGACTCAGGCACTCTTTGAGTCAAACGGTAAGATATATGATCCGATCCAGTATGTGGATACAAACCGGTATATGGGAATCTTCCATGGTGTTTCGTCCAAAGAAAAGGCACTTATATGCGAGGACTGCCACGAGGATCACAAGATAGATTTTGAAGCACTGGGATACGAGGTTGAGAAGGATGCATCCGGAAACCTGATTAGTGCAACAAAGCCGGGTGAAAGCCTGAATCTTGCTGATTTCTCATCAGACGATACTCAAAAAGATGATACTGAGACCCAAAGTACATCTACACCCGGATTCGGAATTGTATCTGCACTATGTGGATTTTTGGCTATTGTATGTCTGCAATTGAGGCGTAAGTAAAAGAATCGATCGTAAAATGTGAATGGGAATTTCCATTCACATTTTCATGATAATATGGGGTGAAATGTGCAGATATGCCAAAAAACCAATTGTATCGATATAGGAGGATATATTGTTAACACCATAATCATGTTGGCAACCTGACATACGCGTATGATATGTCAAGAAATAGAACCTACAACAAATAACCCCTATAAGCAAATAATGCGAGAGCATATTTTTTTACGACCTACCAGGATTTTTCAATTTTCAGGGAATGGAGCAGAGAATTATTAGCATATTGTATTTTCATTTTATTATAATACCCCGCAGCTCTGCTGTGGGGTGTTTCATTGTCTGGATGGAGATCAAATAGCAAAAACGATTTTAAAGAACTTGAGCAATTTGCAATGCGTGAATTGTGTTAAGTTTAGCAAATACTAATAATTTTGTATCGGTTGACTGTGAAAAGCCGAAAAGCATATTTATGGGTTTGATGTAGTACATAGTCTACTGGATGAAGCATAATTAAAATAATTCGGGGTGCATTTATTCATTTAAATATAGAACCTATTGGTATCATTAAAAAAGCTGGTAAATATTCAGAAATATTAATCTATTCTGATTTTGAGCAGGTTATCAAAAACACGGTATCCAAACTCGGCAAGAGTATGGAAAATGGCCAGGAATTGCTGATAATTCATAAGAACAATGACCAGAATGACTGTCATCAAGTACAGGTCACAAAAACAGCACTTGTTGAGCGCGTAGAAAATGTGCTTAAAGTGAGAAAGATCAACGCAAATGATGACTCGGTCATTGATGTGCGACTTGACAATGATGAACTTATGGCTGGCCAATAAGTTATTTTACACATAACGTTCTTTTTCAATAACTATGGGTGTAGATATCGGAGATTTGCTTGAAAAAAGGACTGTTGAGTTGTCCGACCTATCCCACAAAGTGATAGCTATTGACGCATACAACATACTTTACCAGTTCCTGAGCATCATCCGCCAGCGTGACGGGACACCGCTTACGGATTCACATGGCAATGTGACATCACACCTGTCCGGTATACTGTATCGTATGACCAATCTGGTTGAGAACGAAATAAAACCTGTTTTTGTATTTGATGGCAAGCCTCCTGATATGAAGTTGCAGACCATCGGAAAACGCAAAGAGATACGTAAGAATGCGCGTGTTAAGTGGAACGAGGCAAAAGAGAAAGGGCTCGTGGAAGAAGCATTCAAATATGCACAGGCATCTGTGAAGGTGAACTCCGACATTGTAGACGATGCGAAGTATCTCCTGGAACTCATGGGCATCCCGTACGTCCAGGCGCCGTCTGAAGGTGAGGCGCAGGCGGCTTACATGGTCAAAAAAGGGGATGCTGACATTGTGGGTTCACAGGACTATGATGCAGTGCTCTTTGGTGCACCTGATGTTGTGAGAAATCTTACCATCACAGGGAAAAGAAAAATGCCGCGCAAGAACATCTATGTAGATGTGAAACCCGAAATTATCAATCTGGATGAAACCCTGCAGGCTCTTGGTGTCGAGAGGTTACAGTTAATCGATATTGCAATTTGTGTGGGTACGGATTTTAATACCGGTCTTGCAGGGATCGGCCCGAAAAAAGCGATCAAACTTATCAAGGCACATGGGGATATTGAATCGGCACTGGCCGAAATTGATCGATCGATCGATAATATTGGGGAAATTGAAGAGTTCTTTGTGAACCCACCGGTAACAGATGAATACACTCTTGAATGGAAAAAACCTAATAAGGAAAAATTGATCGATTTCTTGTGCAAAGAACATGATTTTTCAGAAGAACGCATCAGTAAAGCGGCCGAGCGGCTTGACGCAGCATCAGGCAGCCGACAGCAACAGACACTGGATCAGTGGTGCTGATCATCCCTTTTGATCAGCGATTCACCCGTCATCTCAACAGGCTTTCCAATACCCAGCAATTCAAGCATGGTAGGTGCAATATCCGAGAGTTTACCATTCCGAAGTGATATCAAATTTTCATTATCAATATCATCATTTACATGGATGCACCGCACAGGATTGCAGGTGTGTGCAGTATGCGGTTGCCTGCTATAATAATCAATCATCTGTTCGGCATTACCGTGGTCGGATGTGATAATCGCAGATCCGCCCGCCTTTAATAATACATCGATCACTTTCCCCACACATTCATCCACGGTCTCGACCGCATTTACTGCGGCATCGAAGATACCTGTGTGCCCGACCATATCCGGATTGGCATAGTTTTGGATGATAACATCGTATTTATCGGACTTAATTATCTCAATCACTTCTTTCGTAATCCCATACGCACTCATCTCCGGTTTGAGATCATACGTGGCAACTTTTGGAGATGGGATCAAACACCTGTTCTCCCCCTCGTTTTGAATCTCCACACCTCCATTAAAGAAAAATGTCACATGTGCATACTTTTCCGTTTCAGCAATACGGAGTTGCTTTAAATGATTCTTACTGAGCACTTCCCCGAGTGTGTTCTTGATCTCTTCTTGTGGATATGCAATGGGCACATCCAGTTTTTCATCGTATTGTGTCATGCAGGCGAAATGCACCTTTGGATACACTTTTCTCTCAAATCCGTCAAAATTGTCTTTTACAAAAGCATATGTCAACTGCCGCGCGCGGTCAGGCCGGAAATTGAAAAAAATAACCGAATCATTGTCCTTGATGGTCGCTGTAGGCTCTCCATTTTCATTGACTATGACCGTTGGTTTGATAAATTCATCAGTCTCATTGCGTGCATAACTATCACCCACAGCCGTTTCTGCGTCTTTTGCATACATTCCAACTCCAAGTGTCAGTGCGTCATACGCAAGTTTGACGCGGTCCCATCGCTTGTCCCTGTCCATAGCATAGTATCGTCCTGATACTGTGGCAATGTTCCCTACACCAAAAAGATTACAGGCATCTTCATTTCGTTTAATGTCTCCAATGGCACAGGCAGGAGGAACATCGCGCCCATCCAGATATGCATGGATATATACCCGCTTAAGACCTTCCCTTGATGCAAGTTCAAGGAGTGCGCGAAGGTGGTTTACGTGACTGTGCACGCCGCCGCCTGATAGCAATCCCATCAGGTGAAGTGCAGAGTCGTGTTCATTTGCGTATTTGATAGCATCCAGAAATACAGGATTGGTGTAGAAATCCCCGTCCACAATTGAGCGGTTGATCTTTGTAAGATCCTGGTACACCACCCTGCCTGCACCAATATTCAGGTGTCCCACCTCGGAATTTCCCATCTGTCCGGCAGGTAATCCCACGGCCTCGCCGGATGCTTCAAGAATAGATGTCGGATAAGTTTCCACCAATCGATCAATGTTCGGTGTATTCGCAGCCAGAACAGCATTACCATCGTTTGATTCCAGATAGCCCCAGCCATCAAGTATCATGAGCAGCAGCGGTCGTTTTGGTTGAGTCATAAAAGATATAATGATCTGCTTATAATTAAATGCGTTGTTAGTGAATAAAATGAGATTAATTATATTGCATTACATCCTGACATTGCCAGGTAACCCCATTGTTTCAATGAAAAGATAAGATACTTATTTTAAAATATCGTGTTTGTTTGGATGGTTTCAATAAAATGTTGATGACAGCCTATATATCCAGACCCCGTGCAGCAATCAGCCGAATAAGAAAGAGCGATTACTCGCTCTCCCTCTTCTAAGAACCGGACTTGC
>DQIP01000008.1 GCA_020793565.1 Candidatus Methanovorans sp. | reverse complement strand
GAATGCACGGTAATAGTTTGCATCCTTGAATTTTCCAAACAGGCTCAGTTCATGATTGTCATATTCACCCGGATAAAATGTTACCAGCGGAACATTTCCCAACACAGGCTGTAAATTGTTAAGAATCGAATGGGAACGCACAAGAGGCCATGCCTTACCCACACCGGTCAAGAATATTAACTGAACATCTCCACTGGTTGCCATCCGTGCCTGTATGGCCTTCTTCACAATTTCGGGCTTCAGCATGATCTTAAGTTTATTGAGCAATTCATCAGAGCCCTTATTGGATTCGAATTGATTAATTTTACCAGCACTTAATTTATTTCCCAACAGCTCAAGGCACATTTCGTAAAGATCGATCACAAGAACATTTATATAATTTTTTTTCAGATTCTGTGTCAACTTGTCCACAGTTTCACGGATGAGCAACTCTTTTTCAGGTGGATAATCAAATATCCAGAATGGGATTTCATTGCCAAGACCCCTTGCGTTTAAAAAATCATCTTCCTGGACTTTTTCTTTCAGCAACTCTAAACGCTTTTCAAGTTTCATAACAACCATTTTAACGAAGATATTATATAAATATGTGTTTTAATTGTTTTTGCAGGTTAGCCGTGAAGGTATTACTGAACATAGGCATCGGCAATTTCCGTGAGGCAGAACTTGAATACGTAAATCATATTAAAAATGAAATATTTGTATAGCTGCGTAAATTAGATTGTTCGATCTGAAACTGAAGATAAAACCGATATAAACGCCGTAGGCGGCGGATTCCAAAACCACTAACGTGAACGATATGGCCGTTTTCGCAGCATTTCAACTTATAAATAAATATAGTATAGTGTAGCATAGTGATTCCAACATTGCAACGTTATTAAAAATGTTCGGTTTTGTCTGACCAGTATAGATATAGACACATTTTCATAATGACTGGAATCCGCCGCATGCGCCGGGTTGCTGCGTGGGGTCTAGCAATTTTGGCTGTGCATCGACATTTTATCACAACCAACTAAACACATACAAAATAAAAAATCCCATCTAAAATTGGGCCACTTTTCAGCACTGCGGAGTTTCCCAATCTTTTTGCATATTCTATGCACCATAATTATCATAATTGATGATTTTGGCGAATATTAT
>DQIP01000009.1 GCA_020793565.1 Candidatus Methanovorans sp. | reverse complement strand
AGCAATTGACAACATTTAAATAGTTTAAATGTAGTTCCCTTTTTTGAGGAATATGAATGGATTTTGAACTGGATTTATCAGAATTTTGTTGTTTGAATGAAGATTGCCCTGATCACGGTAAGAAAGGTAAAGGAAATATACGAATCAAAGAGAGATACGGACCGAAAAATCGGGTTCTATTGAGGTGCAATACATGCACACGATGCTTCAGTGAAACCAGAGGTACAATCTTTTTTGGACTTAATACCCCGGATGAAGAAATACTTAGAACACTGGCAATGATACCTGAAAAAGGAAGCATACGTGGAACGGCAAGAGCCACAGGATATGATAAAGATACTATATGCAGATGGCTTGACCTTGCAGGTGCACATTGCAAAGAAGTTACCGATTACTATTTTCAAGAGCTTGAATTTGGTCAGGTGCAAATAGATGAAATATGGTCATATATAAAAAAAAGGAAAAAAACGTGACTGATGACGATCCTGCTGAATGTGGTGATGTTTATACACTGACAACAATGGAAAGTAATACAAAATTGTTTATCAGTCATCATGAAGGGAGAAGAAGTACAGATGATGCGACAGAATTGTTTAATGATTTCGAAAGTAAACGATCAAATACCACTCCAATCCCGCTGTTTACCTCAGATGATTGGGATCCCTTTAAAGCAGCACTTCTAAATGTTTACGGGAGTTTGGAACAGCCACCCTATTGTGGTATTGGAAGAAAACCACTTCCTGTTTTGGTGCCACCTGAAGATTTGATGTATGCTCAGGTATGCAAAAAAGTCACGAGTGGACATGTTGATGAAATGCGTCGGCGTGTTGTTTTTGGAGATACCGAAGAAATATTAAGAATTTTTGAGGGAGATTCAGGTGGCTGTATTAACACATCATATATAGAACGAATCAATCTTACTATTCGAAACTCTCTAGCGAGATTTATACGCAAGGGTATGAATTGTAGTAAAAGTGCCCTGATGCATTCAAGAGCAATAGACTTCTTTCAGGCATGGTATAATTTTGTTAAGCCACATAAATCACTACGATTAATGATTAATTGTGGGAACAAAAAATGGTTGCAAAGGACACCAGCTATGGCTCAGAAAATAGCAGATCATATTTGGACATTGAAAGAATTATT
>DQIP01000010.1 GCA_020793565.1 Candidatus Methanovorans sp. | reverse complement strand
GAGTTATTGAACCGGCACCCTAAACGTTAATAATTCTTTAAATGTCCAGACATGATCTGTAAGTTTCTGAGCCACAGCTGGTGTCCTTTGCAACCATTTTTTATTCCCACAATTGACCTTTAATTTCAGTGATTTATGTGGCTTAACAAAATTATACCATACCTGAAAGAAGTCTATTGCTCTTGAATGCATCCGGGTACTTTTACTACAATTCATTCCTTTGCGTATAAATCTCGCTAGAGAGTTTCGGATCGTAAGATTGATTCGTTCTATATATGATGTGTTAATACAGCCACCTGAATCACCCTCAAAAATCCTTAATATTTCTTCGGTATCTCCAAAAACAACACGCCGACGCATTTCATCAACATGTCCACTCGTAACTTTTTTGCATACCTGAGCATACATCAAATCTTCAGGTGGCACCAAAACAGGAAGTGGTTTTCTTCCAATACCACAATAGGGTGTCTGTTCCAAACTTCCGTAAACATTTAGAAGTGCTGCTTTAAAGGGATCCCAATCATCTGAGGTGAACAGTGGGAGTGGAGATGTATTTGATCGTTTACTTTCGAAATCATTAAACAATTCCGTAGCATCATCTGTACTCCTTCCTCCTTCATGATGACTGATAAACAATTTTGTATCACTTTCCATTATTGTTAGTGCATAAACATCACCATATTCATCAGGATCGTCATCAGTCACGTTTTTTTCCTTTTTTTTATGTATGACCAGATCTCATCGACTTGTACCTGGCCAAGCTCAAGCTCTTGAAAAAAGTAATCGGTAACTTCTTGACAATGTGCCCCTGCAAGGTCAAGCCATTTGGTAATTACATCCTTGTCATGTCCTGAAGCTCTTGCCGTACCACGTATACTTCCTTTTTCAGGCATCATTGCCAGTGTTCGAAGTATTTCTTCATCTGGGGTGTCAAGTCCAAAAAATATCGTACCTCTGGTTTCACTGAAGCAACGATTACACGTTTTGCATCTCAATAGCGCCCGATTTTGCTTTCCGTATCTCTCTTTGAACCTAATATTTCCTTTGTCTTTCTTACCGTAATCCTGACAATCTTCATTCAAACAACAAAATTCTGATAAATCTAGTTCTAAATCCATCCTTATTCCTCAAAAGAGGGAATTACATTTATAGTATTTAAACTTAATCAATTGCTCACGGACACGACC
>DQIP01000011.1 GCA_020793565.1 Candidatus Methanovorans sp. | reverse complement strand
AAACCGAATATGGTTTTTGATGTTGGCAGGGATCTTGATGGTGAGAAGTTTAAGCATTTTATGGAGAGGGCTAAGATCAGTCCGGTTCTTGATAATGAGGATATTCTGGAGAATCTGTGTCTTTTGGATGGAGGCAACCTTAAGAATGCAGGTGTGTTGATGTTCTGCCGGAAGGTGGCGAAGTTCATTCCTCAGGCGACTGTTATGTGTGTTCTTTATCAGGGCAATTCCAAATACAAGATACTTGATAGGAAGGAGTATGATGAGGATCTGTATTCCAATTTTTTCAATGCCAATAATTATGTTCAGTCGAAGCTGAATACCGAGTTTATTATTAAAGGTGGTCCAAGGGAGGAGAAGCTGGAATTGCCTGAGGAGGCTTTGAGGGAGGCGCTGCTAAATGCTATTGCGCACAGGGATTATTTTGTCCGTGGTGCAAATATCCTTGTTGAGATATTTTCCGACAGGGTGGAGATCACAAATCCGGGCGGTCTGGTTAATGGTTTGACTATGGATGATCTGGGAAAAAGGAGTTTGTCAAGGAACAATCTCCTGTTTGGGTTGATGCAGAGGATGGACCTCATCGAGAAGGTTGGTTCCGGCATTTTGAGAATGAGGAATGCAATGGATGAGTATGGCTTGAAAGGTCCGCGTTTTGATGTGAATGATAATTGGTTTACTATTATCTATGACCGACCTGTAGACATGTGGTCAGAAGGTTCCCAGAAAAGTTCCCAGAAAACTGCCCAGAAAACTGCCCAGAAAATCTTGGAGTTAATAAAAGACAATCCACATATTACAATAAATGAGTTATCAGAACAGATTAAAATCAGTGACAGAGCCGTTAAAAATCATATAAAAAAGTTTAAGGATGATGGACTTTTGGAAAGAGTTGGTTCTGACAAGGGTGGTTCCTGGAGGGTGAAGGAAAGTGAAAAAACTGCCCAGAAAAGTTCCCAGAAAAGTTCCCAGAAAAGTTCCCAGAAAGTATTAGATTTAATCAAGGACAATCCACACATTACGATAAAAGAGTTGGCAGAGTATGTTGAAATTAGCGACAGAGCCGTTAAGAACCATATAAAAAAACTCAAGGATGAAGGATTTTTGGAAAGAATTGGTTCTGATAAAGGCGGTTTCTGGGGGGTAAAAAATAAAGTTAACCCCCCTAAAAACCCTTCAGAAAACCCCCCTAAAAACCCCTCAGAAAACCCCCCAGAAAACCCCCCAGAAAACC
>DQIP01000012.1 GCA_020793565.1 Candidatus Methanovorans sp. | reverse complement strand
TTGATAGATATTCTTTCGAGATTTCCAGGGACATTGTTATCACCGATGCTGTTTTGGTGACAAGGTAGGTTAACCTATAGGTCAAATGGGAGTATTTGGCTTTGTCATATTATCGTTAAGCTTACAAATATAATTTGTTGTGCTATTTACAAATTGCATTATATTATTTGTGCGGCATTCTATTTGAGGAATATGTCCCATAAACCATTGCAAACCTATGGCGTCATTCTAGCGTCTGCGTAAAACACCGATTTTAATCAGGAAATCCAGTGTTTTGAGATTCCATTTTCGATAGCATTCGATGGATTTATATTTTAATAATTTGTTACAGAATCAAAAATCTGCGCGATCTCGTGTAGTGTAACACATATCACTACATTTGCAGTTATACATTCAAAAAATTCAAAGAAAAAACAAAGTGGGCGGTGGTGCTAAATGTATATGTATAACAATTTCATTTTATTGATACAGATGCTAGATTGACGCCATAGTTGCAAACTTTAAATTGAAGTACATGACCCGATAATCCACAGATTTTTAAAACCTTAACTGCGTATAATTTGACTTAACACATGTTAGTATTGTTCCATTCCAAACAGCCAAAAATTTTTAAATAAATACTTTTAAATCCATGTAGTCAAAAACAAGGTAACATGTCTGATAACACATTCATATCCAAAAATGAACATGTTAAATTATTAAAAAGTTTACATAAGTACCTGTTCTGGGTAGGGGAGCAGATCCCACATAAAGTTGAGATCAATGGGGAAATGGTACATCTGCATGAGTTTGTATGGGAAATGGTAAACAAGCCACAACTTTCTGATGAAAATAAAACACAGATCAATCACTGTATAGCACTCATTTCCAAAAAGGAAGCGGAATATGAATATGATCTTGAAATATCAGACCTTACATTACAAGATGCAAAAAAGTTGTTCAGTAAAACAGCCGGACTGATGCGTGCACTGATGGACTTGAAAGAATTAGAAGAGCATCCGAAAAAGAAAAGATTAAGAAAGTTCCATCGTAATGTGAAAAAACGCAAGGTGGATGATGCAAAAAAACTTATTACATTTATTGATAAAATCAAATAAAATAAGCAATGATATGTTGATCGAACAAGAAAATTATCCCTGCGGCCGAATTTACTCGGACTATAGAATACTATAAATCATATACTACATGACTTTCGGATAAATCAATTTTCCCATCATCCTAAATGCCACAATCTTTATATAAAATACACGCATAT
>DQIP01000013.1 GCA_020793565.1 Candidatus Methanovorans sp. | reverse complement strand
GGGCACAATATAGATGAATGTTGAGAAGAGGTTTATGTGGTTCGCTACATTGTGGATATGAAAAGTTATAAATTATATACAACGAGAAAATCTTCGCTACGCTCGGATTAACTCGGACTACATGATCCTATGGATTATATACAACGAGAAAATCGTGTGCCTCAGAACTCATAGGGCTCATCACTATATCAGAACCGCTTCTCATCACAGGCACATTTATCCTGTTATTCCGTATCCTTAATTCTGCATCTCTGCTACAATTTCAGCAGCTGCATCCTTTGGTGAATCCGCCTGGTAGATGCTCCGCCCGACAATCACCCAATCCGCGCCCGCTTTTATTACATCTGCGGCAATTCCACCCTGTGCACCGACACCGGGTGAGATAATGGATAGTTCACTGCCTATTATGCTTCGTATCTCGCGAACACGCTCCGGGCGCGTTGCAGGTGCCACAACACCGGAAGCACCTGCATCCAGCGCTATTTTTGCAATTGATCCTGCAACCGGGCGGAAGAACTCGACACCACCCGGATGGCTCATTTCTGTGACTACATAAATGTCTTTTCCACTCCCACTCCCTCGCGCGGTTTCCACGCATGCATCAAGGCTGTCCTGCCCTGTGAAACCGTGTACGATTACGGCATCTGCGCCGGCTTTGAATACCTGCTCGCATATCAGGCGATCGGTGTTCGGGATGTCGGCAACCTTGAAATCCGCGATTACAGGCGCGTATTTCGAGAGATCTTTGATTATTCCGAGTCCGGTTGCAAGAACAAGCGGGTAGCCCACTTTTATTGCATCTACGTATTCGTGTACGTCCTGTGCAATACTGAGTGCGCTTTCTTTGTCTGTGACATCAAGTGCGAGTATGAGTCGGGTGTTTTTGTTCATTTGATTCTCCTTTGGTAAATTAGTGGTTTTTATCCATGGATATTTTTGTATCACATCAGTGGTCATGTAATCCTCATCTCGCAGGATGTCAATCTCTTAGCGGATTAGTTCTTCCGATTTGCGCGACAGGGCCATGCAAGCATTATATGCACTTGCATTAAACCCAGTTGCAGAAGCAAACGCGGACAGAACATCGTTTAGCTTCCGTAAAAACAGAAGCATGCATGATGCCTGTGAGCACGTTTTTAACTGTCTGAGCCGTAAGAATTCGGCTCAATGGGTGTTGGAAGGCGATATAAAAGGTTGTTTTGACAATATTAACCATGAATGGTTGTTTAGGGATTTCTGAAACAGCACATATCTTGCAATCTTAGATTATGTGTTTTCTACCTTAAAAATCAACCTCTTACCATCTGTATCTTTAACCTGTTTT
>DQIP01000014.1 GCA_020793565.1 Candidatus Methanovorans sp. | reverse complement strand
GAATTGAGCAGGACACCACATAATTTAGTGTAAGTATCGAACTATAAATACTTAAAGATTAAAAGCGAATCACATTAACATGAAACTCAACATTTTATGTAAAATTTGGATTCACAAATGGAAAAAAGTAGGCGGTGCACCATATTTTTCATAAAGTATAATGGAATAATATAATGTGTGTACTTTAATGTGGGGAATGAAAAAATATGGCAATATCTATGTAATTTCATAAATCGTTCTAATATTTTATAAGATGTGTGAATTGATTTTGACAGGTGATATATCAGTCCCTCTTATTTTATTGTCTGTGCTGGCAGGATATTTACCTGGTGTATTTTCAGGACTTGTTCCTGGAATCCACACTAACAACTTTGCCCTGATACTTGTAGCTTTATCGCCAATGATGAGTGGGTATGGGATCCAGCCGTTCTACATTGCCGTGATAATATTATCTAATTCCATTGCACACACGTTCCATGATGTAATTCCTGCTGTGTTCCTGGGTGCACCGGATTCCGATATGGCGCTGGCTGTATTGCCGGGGCACAGGCTTCTGCTTGATGGATTCGGTGCAGAGGCGATCCGGTTATCTGCACTTGGAAGTGCAGGTTCGGTTGTATTCTCGATGTTCATCGTACTGCCGCTTGCTGCAATATTCAGTGTTGCATATCCGGTTTTACAGGAACATCTTGCATGGATCCTGATTTTGATTGTATTTCTCATGGTCGTAACAGAAAAGGGTGAATATACCGTAGGGCAGGGATCGCTCGTCCATTACAAATACAAAGCCTATGCATTCGTATTGTTCCTGTTAAGCGGCATACTCGGGTTATTTGCGTTTGAGATGGAAGAATTAATGCAGCCCATCATCAATTTTGGGGCACCTTCTATTCTGCTCCCACTACTCAGCGGTTTATTCGGCGCATCACAGCTTGTGATCAGCCTGCTTACGCATTCAACCATCCCGCCGCAGACTTTTGCAAAGATGACATTGTCAGGGAAGCGGATCGTGCGAGGGATTATCACAGGCAGCGCGGCGGTGCTTGCGCGCTTGTTTATCAGGAATGATTTTGATAGTAAAGGCGAGGATGTGGCTGGCGCGGAAGGTTCGGCTGATGCGGACGCAGGTTCAAAGGAATTCATAGTTTCTGTTTCAGGAGTTAATACGTCGAATGCAATTTTCGGCCTGGTTGCCCTGAGCGTGATCGGAAGGACAAGAAGCGGTGCCATGGTGGCGATCAATGATGTGCTGGGTGTATCAAATGGTGTTACTGCGGGTGTAATAACACTTGATACGTCAATGCTGGTCCTTTTTTTCGGTGTTATATTGTTGAC
>DQIP01000015.1 GCA_020793565.1 Candidatus Methanovorans sp. | reverse complement strand
AGGTAACTCACAAATAATAATTTACCCATTTTCCCTCTCTTGATTCACATACTAATATTTTCATCAAGTGACAACTCGTAGAAATACTAGAGTCCCATATACCAATATTTGGGTAATATTTGGAAATTTTTTACTACAAACCATCCCATAACGGATTCAATGAATCATGAGGGATGGTTTGCAAGATGAAAATAAGTGAGATAGCAGAGGACATAAAGTCGATCATTAAGAGTGCGGCGAACAAAATGAGCGCTGCTAATAGAAGAGAATACATTGGCGAGGTTACCATTAAATTACTGGACAGTAATGCTCGTAAAGCAGAAAGTGAATTTGGTTGGGGCAGAGAAACGGTTAAGACGGGTATGGCCGAGTTAATTACTTGTATAAGATGTCTAAATAATTTTTCTGCTCGTGGCAACAAGAAGACCGAGGAAAAAATGCCTGAACTCGTCGATGATATACGATCAATAGTTAATCCGAAAAGTCAGGCCGACCCAAAATTTCAGACGCCTTTTTTGTATACAAGGATAACGGCAAAAACAGTCCGTCAAACCCTGATTGACGAAAAGGGGTACACAAATGACGAACTACCCTGTGAAAATACGATGGGGAATATTCTAAAGAGAATGGGGTATAATTTGAAGCGGATTCAGAAGACCAAACCGCTCAAAAAGATTCCTGAAACTGATGAGATTTTTAAAAACGTTGATGCAATCAATCGTTATGTAGATGACAATCCAGATGTACTGAGGATTTCAATTGATACAAAAGCTAAAGTAAACGTAGGAGAGTTCTCCAGAGGTGGAAAAACGAGAGAAAAAGAACCAGAGGGGGCTTTAGATCATGATATGGATCCAGATCTCAAAATGGTTCCTTTTGGAATATTTGAACCATCGAATGATCACATATCGATCGTATTCGGAACATCAAATGAGACCACTGACTTTATAGCAGATAGTTTGGAACTATGGTGGGAGGAAAATAAAAAACGTCACAGCCATATTAAAGAGTTGGTCATAAATCTGGACAATGGACCCCATATAAACAGCCATAGAACTCAATTCATCAAAAGGATAATTGAATTTGCTGATAAAACAGGTTTAAAAATCAGGTTGGTTTATTATCCACCTTACCACAGCAAATATAACCCGATTGAACGATGTTGGGGGGTTTTAGAGATGCATTGGAATGGCACACTTTTGTCTTCCATTTATAAAGTCATCGGATGGGCTGAAACTATGACATGGAATGGTGTATACCCCGTCGTTCATCTTGTCGATAAAGTTTACCAGAAAGGGGTTAAATTAACAAAAGAAGCAATGAAAATCTGCGAAG
>DQIP01000016.1 GCA_020793565.1 Candidatus Methanovorans sp. | reverse complement strand
ATCAATTTATCCAATAAGTTAAAAACCCTCTAAATATGGACTTTTCCGACAGTCTCTATACTATTATAAAATAAATGTAGAATAGCGCAGCATAGCGTTTTCCACATGCCAATGTTATTAGAAATATTCGGGTTTGTCTGATCGATATAGGCAGATGCACATTTTAATAATGATTGAAATATGCCGCCTGCGGCGGGTTTCTGCGTGGGGTCTAGCAATTTGGGCTATGCATCGACATTTTATCGTAACCAGATATACAAATACCTTTTCAGTTTTTGTATTTAGGTGGTACCACAAGAACTAGTTTATTAGAGGTCTGGAGCACCTTTTCTGTTACAGATCCCATGATCTTCTTAAGCCCGGTGTTGCCCCGGGTACCCATTACGATCTTATAAGCGTCATGTTGGTTTGCAATATCTACGATTATCTCAGGTGCATTTCCATCCTTTACAATACATTTAATGCGTTTTTCATCGCACCCAGCATTAATCAGGATATCCCGAACAGATGAGAGTATGCTCTCTGCGCCCGTGTTGCGCCATTTCTTTCTCCCAACGCCTGTGTCCGTAACAACATGAAGCAACAAAATATCATCATTATGCTCTAATGCCATTTTGCCAGCGACTTTTGCAGCATTGACGGAATAATCAGACCCATCGATTGGAATTAAAAGTTTCATTTCGAATTTGGATTAATGTTAAATATTTTAAAGATATTGGAATCCTGCTAATTGTAATACATTGGTTGCAATACATATTTAAATCGGATGAGTGATCCACAATGAACAAGTACCAAAAATTCAAAAAAATGGATAATAAAAGTTATTCTGATGTGACCAGATTCTTAAAGGGAACAACACATTTAACAGCGCGTGAATGGATGATCGCCCGTCTGTGTGCGGATTTCAAGAATATCTCTAACCAGTCCGAGATGACATGGATAGGTGAGAATCTTCCAGAGCTTGTGCCTTTTATGGATGAGCCGTATTCGCGGCAGGAAGTATCAAACGCCCACGCAACATTCAAAAAAAAAGTGCAGCGCAGTGGCACGACATTTTTCTATGCATATTATGCAGGTCTGATCAGTAAAGAGGAGATAATACCTATTATCCATAAGATCGTATCTGACATCCAGTATATGCTGGAAACAGAGGGCGGAGAAGTTTCAGATGAACACACAACAGAAGTTCAACAGGTTATTGCAGATGTACTTCGCAGGATGAATCTTTCGATGCACGGTGATGAATGAATCATTCAAATATAGTACTTAGGGATTTCACAAAATTTAATATACCCAGTTTTCGTTGTTTCGAAATCAGAAGCACATACAGGCGTGA
>DQIP01000017.1 GCA_020793565.1 Candidatus Methanovorans sp. | reverse complement strand
AAAACAGTATTTAGCTGATTAAGGGGGTATGTTTGGCGTAAAAAGTGGAAAATCACTAGATTATGGAATTGTGCCTGTAACATCAAAAAAATTCGGGTGGAGACAAAACGGGAATTGCTGAACTTTCTTCAAATGTGATTTTTCCGTTTCGTATGTATTCAATAATTCTGCTGATAGCAAGAAGAGGTACAATATCCACATTACCTTGGTCAATAGCTTTTACTAAATCAGGTTTTCTGACAATCGAACGTTTTTCTTGTTCGGATAAATTGCTCCATATTATTTCTTCTGTAGCTAATTGATATATTAACTTCGCCTCCTTTTTTTGGAACTTCACACAATTTGTCATATTCACCGTAAGATCCTTCAAAATTTCAAGGATTGACATATATGCACTGGAACGCCGTCTAAATAATGCAATGCGTGCAAGAATTTCTTCATCTATTAAAGCGGTTGAATATTCGTGAAGTATATTTATGTCAATTTTCTCAGAGTCCTCCATATCCTTGATTTTTTTGCGAATTGATTCCAATGCTTTCTTACGTAGTTGGTTTTCTACTTTTTGTCGTGATGCACTATTGGATTGCCTAATCCTACCTTGCTTGTGTATAAGTTCCCCGATTAAAAGGTCAGTACATTCTATTATAAATGAAGCCTGTATTTCAAATATTATCTTTTTTTGAGCATCTAATTGTTGATTTGGAGGAATAGAACTGAGAATACGTTTTAGAAATCGGCTTCTCGATAATATATCAGGATAAAATCGTATTGGTTCGACATTATAGATTGAAAAGCATTTTTTTGCTTTGGTTAATCTTTGATAAATTGCATTGACGTCTGCACCGCCATATGTTTTAAGATCTGAAAAAGTGAAGATTGTATGGAGGGATTCGCGATTTGTTTCAATTGAATAATCTTCAGGAAAAGGAATTTGTTTGGCTTTGAACCAATTGTCTGTTTCTGAACAATATATTGAGAGGACTTTTTGTTTTACGGCTCGATAATAAGTGGATTTCGCTAATGGTTTTTGTTTTTCTGATTTTCTTTGGTTCTGAATATCCTCATAGATTCCTTTTTTAACCTGAATTGGGTTTGATGTGAGTTCCTGTTCTATTTTGAAGAACTCAAAGAGAGTTATTGAGGGTTTTTTCTTACCAAGATATATGAATTGTTTAAATTCATCAAAGGTGTTTATCCAATTATTGAGTCGGCGTCTCAATCCACGAGGTGTAACTTCTAAAATATTGGCAATTTCTTATGTCATCACCGGTATATCCACCAGCTGAATCTTGTTTTTCTTTGAGATAGTTAAATACGAAATTTCGTGAAATCATGCAATGAAATCAAATTAGGGATTTCCCAATAAATAATTTACCCACCAGATATATTCGCTGAACTTTTCACGTCACGCCTGTATGT
>DQIP01000215.1 GCA_020793565.1 Candidatus Methanovorans sp. | reverse complement strand
TGAGGCAAAGTTTGAACCTCTATCCAGTCCATTGCAGACTGACATTCGCTTTTTACCGTTTCCGCTACCCCCTGAGCCTTCGTCAGCCCTGTCGAGTAGCCGGGAGTCGTTACCGACCCCAAGCCCTCTAAGAACGGAGCGTGCGACTTTCATCGCACTCCGCTCAAGCATTTCACAACCCATATTTTGGGCGGCGATACGCGAAGTATGAAAGTCTTGTTTGAATCCCAGGTGTATGCTTTCTGACCCTCCCCAGCCTTTCTAGGAAATAATCCATGTCAAGATATGGATTTTTATCCAGCTTTACCATGCCATGACGCCGAATCTTAGTGTCTGAAAACAGAACAAGTTTTGACGCCTCATCCTTGAATACCCAATTTCGGGCACCTTCAGAATGCCAGTATCGCCGTACAATCCATTTCCTCCCTTTTTTCGGATGTCTTCTCTTAGCCCATCTCCACAACATGCCCCAGATTATGCTATCTAATCTATGGAACGTTTCCTTGGCGACAACATTTCGATGGTAATTTGCCCATCCTGTTATGACTGGATTGAGAGCCTTGATCAAATTTTCCTGAGTCCATGCAGCCGCTTTATGAATAATCTTGCTTACCTTTTCTGTAATTTTCTTAATTGAATCCTTTGATGGTTTTACAAGTAAAATACCACCATATTTTCTAAATGACCAGCCAAGAAAATCAAAGCCGTCATTGATATGAGTAATCAATGTTTTGCTTTCAGAAAGTTCAAGCCCACGTTCTGCAAGGAATACCTGAATTCGTTCACGAATATCTTCCGCCACCTCTTTACTTGGAGCAGTGACCAAAAAGTCATCCGCATAGCGGTTGAAGTGAACTTGCATGTCAGGATATTGTGCACCCAAGAGACACTCTATTCCATCCAAAGTCATGTTTGACAAGATTGGTGAAATTATGCCACCTTGAGGTGTGCCTTTATCTGTATGGTACAAGTTCTGTTCGAAGACATAACCCGATTTTAGGAACTGAGACAGAACCGATTGCTCCATCTGTACATTTTCCTTTAGCCATTCATGAGATATATTGTCAAAACATCCTTTAATATCCCCTTCAAGTATCCATAAGGCTGATTTTGGATTGTGAAGGCAGATGAATGCATATTGTGCTGCATCCTGTGCACTTCGATACAACCGAAAACCAAATGACCGTTTGTCAGCTCTCGTTTCTGCAACTGGTTGAAGTGCCAGAGCATAGAGAGCTTGCATTGCACGGTCATACATGGTTGGAATGGAGAGGGGACGTTTTGTTTTCTTTCCTGGCTTAGGGATAAAGATTCGTTTCAGTGGTTGCGAGGTGTACTTTCTATGAGTTATGCCTAGCACTGCCTGCATCTTTTGATGTGGCAAAAGCCAGAGCACACCATCGATTCCAGGGGTTCGAGAACCCAGGTTCTGCGTGACAGTTCTTACTGCAAGTGCTTTGCAAGAGTAAGAATTTGTCAGCAGGTATTGAAGTCGCTTAACAAGATTCCATTTTAATTCGTGTGTTGCCTTTGCAATCCGGGTCTGTAGTCTGTTAACATTTGATCTTATTTTATTCCAGTCAATGGATTTCCATTGACGTGATAGATCTCTGTCTGTACGGTTCTCGCAGTTTTGCGTATTTGAATTTCGTACATTCACAAATTTACCTCCTTTCTTTGCCGTGAAACACCGTTGGTAAGTCTGCACCTTTTCAGGTTAAGGTCATGTTTCAGACCTCTATGCAGCTCATTACAAGCTACCTTTCGCTTTTTACCGTCTCCTCTACCCCCTACACCGTTGTTGCTCCTTACGGGCTTCTACCCAAACAATTTGGGAGTGTATGGGGCTTACCAAGTTCTACAAAGTGAATAATTTCTGAATGCATTAGGAGCCACCTATAAGCCGAGAATCATATGTCCATTCCCCAGAACGTTCCGCAAGCCGTTCGGGTCTGATTCTGCACCATTTTGGTTCAAGCGTATAATTCTAATTCCGCTTGTCTAGAATGACGACTCTTACGATGATTCAACGTTAGTTTCTCCATAACATTCTTTACCCTAGCAGATTATCCGGGTTAGACTCCCGAAGTTCTCCACATTGTCTTATGGGCTTCACACGTTTTTATTACTGAAAGCGCATGCCATAGTAGGGTCACTCCGAATGGAAGGAGTGGCATTTCTGCAATTTACATTGTAGCTTCTTGTCGCACCGCGGGGTTTCTACCCAGATGTTATTGGGAACTCATGGGGTTCACCAAGTTCCATATCTTGAATAATTCTAAATACTCCATTTTATACTTATAAAAAGTATACTTTTTATGTACTATAAAATGCAAGAGTACTTAAAGACGTCGATTGATATCGATTATTGGGGTAAAACTGAATGAAAGAGTTGATTAATCGCGATGAATTGGTTAAGATAAAAACACATTTGAAAACTAAATGAACATGACTTATATAAAATATAATAATTATAACTAATAATTATTCAATTGAGGTGGGTTTTGGGACAGCCTGATTAAGTCTGGATTATATCCTGACTTTTAAAACAAAGCCATTAAGATGTGCAATTACGATTACAATTACAAGTACGATTTGTCAAGGATCCCGGACGGAGCTATGCTCTGTTCAGGGCATCAGGGCGTATGCCCGGATTATTTATCATCTATAACGGAGTTTCCTTGTTGTACATAATATCTATATGCATAATATGTAATTCTGTAACCCGGGTTCGTACATGCTCAATTTTTGCAAGTTCTTCTCCCATCTATGGGCTATTCCGGACGTGCCATAGTTCTTGTAAATAAACCTGAATCGGAAGATAATAAAAAGTCCCGATTCCCCACGCGCAGAGCTTATATACAACATACAGTATTTACAATGCAAAGTTAGACATTGATATGTAATTCCTGCTTCAGGCAAATGACAGGGATGATTTATCGAAGTAAAGATAAAATAGCAAGTGTGAAAAGTCGGATTTAACACGAAATGTTTATGGGCCAATTCATGGAATGCCCGCATCTGTGCGCAATTGGCTTGCAGAAGAACATGGACTTGTTTAGATCTTTTATAGGTGACTACTGTTAAAGGGCACAATCCATAAACCGGAGCGTGCGTTGACTCACATTGACATAAAGGCAGATGACAATATTAATTTGCTTTTTAGCAGTGCTGGGCATTTACGGTGTAATCATAAATAATAACGGCTTACTTGTAGTTGGCAAAAAAGCAACATAATCGGATTTAAAAAAATTGTATAATCAGGAGGATAAAAATGGCAAAAGGACATAGACCAAGGCGAGGTTCACTCGCATTCAGTCCACGCAAAAGAGCGAAAAGCCACGTAGCAAGGTTCAGATCATGGCCAGAGTCATCAGGTGAGCCTAAACTGCAGGGATTTGCAGGTTACAAGGTAGGCATGACCCACGTTGTGATGATCGACGATGCAAAGAACAGTATCACAGAAGGTGCTGAGATTTCCGTACCCGTGACTGTCATCGAAACACCTGCTATCAAGGTTGCAGCGATCCGTGCGTATGAAAATACGACCTATGGTGACAGGGCAGTTACAGAAGCATGGTCCCCTGACCTGGATAGTAGCATTGAGCGTGCGATCGTGATGCCAAAGAACCATAATATGGATAAGGCAATGGAAAAAATCGGCTTGCTTATCGACGATGGTACTGCAAATGATATCAAGGTGATCACATACACATTACCTATTAGTCTTACAGGTGTTCCTAAAAAGAAACCGGACCTCATGGAGACCGCTATCAGTGGAAATGACCTGAAAGCAAAGTTCGAGTATGCAAGATCAATACTCGGCAATGAGGTTCACATCAATGACGTGTTCAACAGCGGCGGTGTTGTGGATATCGCAGCGATCACGACCGGTAAAGGCACGCAGGGTGCTGTCAAAAGATGGGGCATCAACATGCAGAAAAACAAACATTCACGTGCAGGAAGTGTGAGACAGGTCGGTACACTTGGTCCATGGAGACCAGCCCATGTTAGCTGGAGAGTTCCACAGATGGGCCAGATGGGATACCACCAGCGAACTGAATATAACAAGCGCATCCTCAAGATATCTGAAGATATGGACGCAATTAACCCATCAAGCGGATTTATCAACTATGGTCTTGTGCGCGGTGAATACATACTAATAAAGGGAAGTGTGCCAGGCCCATCAAAGAGATTGGTCAGGCTCCGGGAACCTACCAGGTCAAAAGTGTCCGGTATGGGTGAACCACAGATCGCTCACATAAGCACACAGTCAAGGCAGGGGTGATGTAAATGGTTACAGCAAATATTATAGACCTATCAGGAAATACGAAAGGCGAGATCACTTTGCCTGACATATTTAATGAAGTTTACAGGCCGGACCTGATCAAAAAGGCAGTGCTTTCAGGACAGGCTAACAGGCTCCAGCCATACGGTCCCCGCATGTATTCAGGTATGGATACATCAGCACGATCATGGGGGTCTGGCAGGGGTGTTGCACAGGTTCCAAGACTTGTAAATGGAAGTCGTGTTGCAAGAGTTCCACAGGCAGTCGGTGGTAGGAGAGCACATCCTCCAAAACCAGAAAAAGACCGGACTGAAAAAGTAAACAAGAAAGAAAAACGCATGGCAATCCGTTCAGCGATCGCAGCCACCATTGACCCCGAACTTGTAAAGGCACGAGGTCACAGGTTTAATGCAAATGTTCCCCTTGTTGTTGAAGATGCACTTGAAGGTCTTACCAGGACTAAGGAAGTTGTAAGTTTCATGCAGGCGGCAGGTGTTTACGATGATGTCATCCGTGCAAAGGAAGGCAGGCACATCAGGGCCGGCAAAGGCAAGCTCCGGGGCAGGAAATACAAGCACAAAATAAGTGTTTTGATCGTTGCAGGTGAACAGGGTCCGATTACCAGGGCTGCAAATAATCTATCCGGTGTTGATATTGCAACAGTGGATTCATTAAATACAGAATTACTGGCTCCGGGTACACACGCAGGTCGGCTCACGATATGGACCGAATCGGCAATATCCAACCTGGAAGGTGCATTTATATGAGCGTAATTAAATATCCGTTTGTCACGGAAAAAGCGATGATGCTTTTGGATAACAATAAACTCCAGTTCATTGTCGATACCCGTGCGAACAAGTACCAGATAAAAGAAGATGTGGTGAAAACATATGGATTCCCTGTAAAGTCTATCTGTACAATGACCACAATGAAAGGCTTAAAAAAGGCGGTAGTCACATTCGAGGGAACGGATGTGGCGCAAGAGATCGCTACAAGGATAGGATTGGTGTGAGGTGAGATAAATGGGACATAGACTTATTTCGCAGAACAGGGGTCGCGGAACCCCTACATATCGGGCTCCATCACACAGGTTCAAAGCCAAACTGAAACATCCGAACAGGGACCTAAATGAGACCTTGTACGGCACAGTGACCGGGATTACGCACGATCCGGCAAGATCAGCACCAATCGTTAAGGTTGCATTTGAAAATGGCGAAGAGCGATTTATCCTGGCACCGGAAGGAATTGCAGTCGGAGATAAGATTGCCTGCGGTATCTCAGCAGAGATCAAACCAGGTAACATTCTTCCCTTATCAGAGATTCCAGAAGGCGTTCCGATATGTAACGTTGAATCAAAACCAGATGATGGCGGACAATTTGCACGTGCATCCGGTGTTTATGCAACACTGGTCTCGCATGACCGCAATAAGACTGTTATAAAGATGCCATCCGGTGAGATGAAATGGTTAAGTCCGAAGTGCCGGGCAACGATCGGAATTGTTGCAGGTGGCGGACGTGTCGATAAACCGTTCTTAAAAGCCGGTAAAGTGTATCACAAAAAGAAAACAAGAGCGGCAAAATACCCACGTGTGTCGGGAGTTGCTATGAATGCAGTTGACCATCCATTTGGTGGCGGAAACCGGAAGCATCCGGGTAAGCCGACAACAGTCAGCAGGAATGCGCCACCAGGTCGTAAGGTGGGTCACATTGCAGCACGCAGGACAGGAAAGCGTTAATCAAGAGGTGAATACATGGCAAGAAAATCAACAACAAGATTACCAAAACGAAAAGGTGAATTCACTTATCGTGGTAAGACAATAGAGCAACTTCAAAAGTTGAGCGCGGAAGAGTTTGCTGAAATGTTACCCTCAAGAGAACGTCGCAGTCTTAAACGTGGTCTCACTGATGGTCAGAAGAATGTAATGCAGCAGTTCATTGATGGAAAGGATAGGATCCGAACACATTATAGGAATATCATTATCATGCCTTATATGATAGGCAAGAACTTTGAGGTCTATAATGGAAAAACATTTGTCAAGGTCGAGATCCAGCCTGAGATGATAGGACACAGATTTGGAGAGTTCGCATTAACACGCAACAGGGTATCACACGGTAGTGCCGGCGTTGGTGCAACCCGTTCAAGTAAGTTCGTACCGCTCAAGTAAGGTGATAATGAATGGCAAATATAAATTATTCCACAGAATTTGACCCTGAAACCAGTGCAAAAGCAATGGGCTCTGAGCTTCATATTTCACCTAAGAAGTCACGTGAACTTGGTCGTGCGATCAAGGGTATGCATATAGGCGTTGCAAGATCCTACCTTGAGAATGTGATCAAATTGAAACAGGCAGTACCATTTAAGAGACATAATGACGGCCTTGGTCACAAAAAAGGAGCAATGGCTGCAGGACGTTATCCTGTAGGTGCTGCAAAGGAGTTCTTAAAGATACTCAAGAACGTGGAAAGTAATGCAGAGTATAAGGGGCTTGAACCGGTGAATATGTATATTGCACATTTGTCTGCAAAGCGCGGACGTGTGATCCATGGCATGAGACCAAGAGCTCGCGGGCGTGGCAGTCCTAAAAACACGGAAACCGTGTTTGTTGAGATGATAATTAGCGAGGTGTTCTAAATGGCAATTGAAAAGAAGTTCGTTCAGGAAGGTTATGTAAAGGCATCAATGAACGAATTTTTCCTGAAACAGCTCAGCAGGGCTGGTTATGGCGGTATGGAGCTTAACAGGACCCCTATGGGTACACAGATCACTGTATACGCTGAAAAACCTGGTATGGTTATCGGAAAAGCCGGAAAGATCATCAGGAAACTCACTCGCGATATTGACAGGTTGTATGACCTGGACAATCCTCAGATCGATGCGCAGGAAGTTCGCAAACCCGAACTCAATGCACAGATGATGGCTTCAAGGCTTGCATCGTCAATTGAACGTGGCTGGTATTTCAGGAAAGCCGGGCACAATACCATGCGCGCGATCATGGCATCAGGTGCACTTGGATGTGAGATAGTCATGTCTGGAAAATTGACCGGTTCAAGGTCAAGGGTCGAGAAAATGGTCAATGGTTATATCAAACATGCAGGAAAACCTGTTGATGATATCGTTGATAAAGGTTTTGCGACTGCTGTCCGTAAGCTTGGTACGCTTGGATGTAGTGTGCGGATCATTCCACCAGGTGCGGTTTTACCAGATGCTTTCAAGTTGAAGGATGTCGTTGAAAAAATCGAGGATGTTGTGACTGAAGATAAAGCAAAAGAGACTGGTATCAAAGAACTTGTTGAAGCAGAAGCGACAGGTGAAGTTGCGGCGTCTGAAGAAGTAGCAGAAACTGTCGATAAACCGGTGGCTGTAGTCGAGAAAACAGTTGAGGCTGCAGAGACAGTAGAAGCAGCAGAAACAGTTGAGGCTGCAGAAACAGTTGAGGCTGCAGAGACAGTAGAAGCAGCAGAAACAGTTGAGGCTGCAGAAACAGTGGAAGCAGCAGAAACAGTGGAAGCAACAGAAACAGTTGAGGCTGCAGAAAAGTCAGAAGATGTAGTTATCATCGATGGTGAGGAACGCAGGGAAAATAATGGTACCTGGCAGCACAAACACGATGGTTATGCTTACTGGCATCCAATGGCAAGAGTTCACAAGGAGGGTTAATAATGGCGATTCTTAGAAGCAATGAGATTCGTGATATGACCCCGGAAGAGCGAATGGATGAACTTGAAAAAATGAGAAACGACCTTATCCGTGAGCGTGCACTGTCTTCAGCAGGTGGTGCTCCGGACAATCCTGGGCTCAGTGGTGAACTCAGGAGAACCATTGCACGAATAAAGACAATTCAAAATGAACTGAAGGAGTTGTAAAGTGGACATCACACCTTCGAATTTGATCTATCATGAATTGATAGGACTTATGGTGAAGGTTGTTAACTCTACAAATCCTACTTTAATAGACATACGCGGCAAAGTGGTTGATGAAACACGAAATACACTAATAGTGGAAACGTGTGGTGCTCGTGAAATAGTTGTTCCAAAAACGGGAACCATATTTGTGTTTCGGATACACACCCGCCCTGCGGGTGGACATGATGTAAAGCATGTCAAAGTAAATGGAACATTATTGCTCTCACAACCCGAAAACAGGATTAAGAATATAAGGAAAAATCACATGAGGTAATAATCATGGTAAGAGATATAGGATTGGATGTACCCGTGCCTGATAAGGAGTGCGACGATGTAAATTGTCCGTTCCACGGCAAACTTCCAGTGCGAGGACAGGTCCATGTGGGCACTGTTGTAAGCGACAAAATGGATAAAACGGTAGTCATTCAACAAAGACATGAGATATTGATCAAAAAATATCAGAGATATGAAAAGCGGCAGTCAAAGATTCATGCCCACAATCCTCCTTGCATTGATGCAAAGGTAGGGGATGTGGTCACTATCGCAGAATGCCGACCGCTTAGCAAGACCAAATCATATGTAGTGGTCAAAGCGGAGGTAAAGGCATGAGGGGCATACGCTCAAGCATACCACGTTCATTGAACGCAGGTGCGAAAATAGAATGCGTTGATAACACAGGTGCACGAACTGTTGAGATAATCTCTGTGAAGAAATACAGGGGTGTAAAGAACAGGATGCCAAAAGCAGGTATCGGCGACATGTGCGTTGTATCTGTCAAGAAAGGCACACCTGAAATGAGAAAACAGATCATGTATGCAGTTGTAATTCGCCAGAAAAAGGAGATCCGCCGTCCGGATGGACTGAGGGTATCCTTTGAAGATAATGCAGTGGTGATAACAGATGAGTCCGGAATCCCGAAAGGGACCGATATCAAAGGGCCGATTGCAAGAGAGGTTGCTGAAAGATTCCCTAAGATCGGGACTACTGCTTCTATTATAGTGTGAGGTGTACTGTTATGAAATCAAAACAACCTAGAAAACAGAGAAAAGCACGTTATAGTGCTCCTCTTCACAAAAGGCAGCAGTACATGGGTGCTCCACTTGCAAAGGATCTTCGCGAAAAATATGGACGCAGTGCAAATGTTGTTGTTGGTGATACTGTAGAGGTCGTACGAGGCGATCATGCAAGCACTACCGGCAAGGTAGAAGCTATTTCATTGAAAGATGGGACAATTGTGATAGAAGGAGTTACTGTCACTAAAGTTGATGGTACGGAGGTTGCAAGACCGATATACCCATCAAATGTAGTAATCACAAAGCTTGAGTTAAAGGATGATCGCAGGGAAGCGATTATCAGTAGAAGTAGGTGATAAAGGTGGGTAAACATCAGAAAAGAATGTCTGCGCCAAAAAGCTGGCATATTTTAAAGAAATCTAATAAATGGATCACGTCTGCAAGGCCCGGACCACATCATAAAGAGCAGAGTATTCCTATTGCAATCATACTCAGGGATATCTTAGATATTGTTGATAACAGGGCAGAGGCCAAGAGAGTCTTGTCAGAAGAAAAGATCCTTGTTGATGGTGTAGTAGTAAAAGACCTGCGATTTCCGGTAGGATTGTTCGATGTCGTTTCGATTCCACTAAATGACGCAGCATATCGTGTATTACTTGACCGCAAGGGCAGGTTGGTTCTTCACGAACTGGATGGTATAAATGCAAACAAATTGTGCAGGATCAACAATAAGACAACTATTAAAGGCGGGTTAACCCAATTAAATTTGAGTGATGGTAAGAACCTTATCGGTTCAAACGATTATAATGCAAAGGATTCACTCATTCTTTCAATACCTGATAAGAAGATCGTAAAACACCTTGAGTACAAGGTCGGAAATCTTGCGATGATCATTGGGGGAAAACACACCGGTAAGATCGGCACGATCAAGGATATTATTACAGTACGAAGTTCAAAATACAATACTGTAAAAATATCAGCTGAGAATGATTTTGATACGATCGAGGATTATGTTGTTGTAATTGGTGAAAATGAACCTGAGATCAAATTAGGTGGTGAGGCCATTGAGTAATCCAATGAAAGCACCCCGGATTGATAAAGTGGTTGTTCACATGGGTGTTGGAGAAAGTGGCCAGCACCTTGTTGATGCGGAAAAAATTCTTGAAACGATTACAGAACAGACCGTTATCAGGGCTTATGCAAAGAGGACTCTTCCGGCATTTGGGATCAAGAAGAATGAACCGATCGGATGTAAAGTTACACTAAGAGGTAATCATGCCGATGAGTTTTTGAAGACTTCCCTTGCAATTGTTGAAAACAAATTGCGAGCATCCCAGTTCGATAAATCAGGAAATGTATCATTTGGAATTGAGGAACACACCGATTATCCCGGAATGAAATATGATCCAAATATCGGGATATTCGGAATGGATGTCATTGTAGTAGTAAAACGTCCTGGATTCAGGATCAGCAAAAGAAGAATTGCAAGGCATAAAGTTCCAACATCACACAGGCTTACACAAGAGGACTCGGTCGCCTTCTTCAAAGAGAAATATGCTGTGGAGGTAGAATAATGGTTCAAACCACTAAGAGTTTTGGAAGAGGCGCAAACGAATGCAAGCGATGTGGCAGAAAACAGGGTCTTGTACGCAAATACGGAATATACCTGTGCCGGCAATGTTTCAGGGAAATAGCCCATGATATGGGATTTGAGAAATATACGTGAGGTGAATGAATATGGTACTATTAGATCCTCTTGCTGACGCATTATCAACTATTAAGAATGCAGAGGCTGTAGGCAAATCATCCTGCACGGTCAAACCCGCATCAAAACTGATTGGTAATGTCCTAAGTGTCATGAAAGACCGCGGATACATCGGAGAGTTTGAGTTCGTGGATGACGGTAAAGCAGGAATGTATGAGGTAGAGCTGGTTGGCAGGATCAATAAGTGTGGAGCTATCAAACCACGCTATTCAGTAGGTGCTGCAGATTTCGAGAGATGGGAAAAGCAGTTTTTACCTGCAAAGAACTTCGGTGCATTGATCTTGACAACATCCAGGGGTATTATGTCCCAGCAGGAAGCTCGTGAGAATAATCTCGGTGGACAGTTGCTTGTATATGTGTACTGATGGAGGAATGTTATGGCAAAAGAACTAAAGAAAACAGTTCCGATTCCGGATGGCGTGTCTGTCACGTATGAAGGAAATGTCTTTTCTGCATCAGGCGAAAAGGGAAATAACCAGAGATTTATCTGGTTTCCTGGTATCGTTATCGAAGTGACTGATTCTGAAGTGACGGTGGATGCATCTTTATCCAGAAAGAAGCAAAAAGCGATGGTCGGAACACTTGCATCCCACATCAACAATATGATGAAAGGCGTTTCAGATGGTTTTGAGTATCGTATGAAAGTGGTTTATTCTCACTTTCCTATGCAGCTTAAGGTTGAAGGTAATCATTTTGTGATTGGCAATTTCCTTGGTGAGAAAAAACCCAGGATCGCAAAGATCCTTGGTGAAACAAAAGTAAAGACGAGTGCTGATGAAGTGATCGTTATCGGGATCAATAAGGAAGATGTTGGCCAGACAGCAGCAAATATCGAGCAGAAGACCAAGATTAAAAGATTCGATCCGCGTGTGTTCCAGGACGGAATATATATTGTGGAGAAGATTGTGTAGGTGATGTTAATGAAAAGTAATATAAAGGAATTTACTAACATCAAAGGTCTGGGCGAAGCAAAAGCAAAAGCACTTGCAGATGCGGGATTCAAGTCTGTTGATGATCTGGCAAATGCATCGATCGAAGACCTGACAACTGTTGAAGGTGTTGGTACGGCACTTGCTAAGAAGATTAAAGCGGAATCTATAAAACTTTCATCCGGAAAGGTGGAAACGTCTATAGAACCAGCCACATCAAAAGCCACAAAGCCTGTTAATGTCGTGGAACTTACAATGGATGAGGAATCCAGGCGCCTGTTCAAGGTCAGAAAGGTCCAAAAAGCCAAGAAACCTGATTTTAAGAGAGCAGATTCGCACAAGAAGAAGAGACTTGATTCAAACTGGAGACGTCCAAGAGGTCTTCAGGGTAAGCAACGCAAGCACATTAAGGCAAAAGGTGCACTTGCACAGGTGGGATATGGCAGTCCTGTTGCAGTAAAAGGTCTTCATCCTTCCGGATATGCTGATATTCTTGTGAACAATGTGGATGATATTGAGAAAATCGATGCATCAATTGAAGCTATCAGGATCGCAAGAACT
Source organism: Candidatus Methanovorans sp. (assembly GCA_020793565.1). GTDB lineage: Archaea > Halobacteriota > Methanosarcinia > Methanosarcinales > Methanosarcinaceae > Methanovorans. Next base: position 12,792 of record DQIP01000215.1, on the reverse strand, counting down.
GTTGGTTCCAGGAAGAAAGCTATGATTGAGGATAAGGCGGCAGAACTTGGCATAAAGGTGCTAAATCCTACAAGAGGTGAGTAATATGACTGATCTGTCAAACCAGAAACGTATTGCTTCAAAGGTTTTAGGCTGCGGTGTTCACAGGGTCTGGCTTGATCCCGATGCTTCTGAAGAGATTGTGGTTGCAATTACCAGGGAGGATATTCGTAACTTAATTGCATCCGGCAATATCAAGGCCGAGACCATAAAAGGTATTAGCAGGGGACGTGCAAGGGCACGGGATGCTAAACGCAAATATGGTCATCGTAAAGGACATGGCTCACGTAAGGGTACGAAAGGTGCAAGAAATCCAAGTAAAGAACAGTGGATGAAAAGGATCCGGGCTCTTCGAAGAAGGCTTAAGGAGTTGCGTGCGGACGGTTCACTTGATAAATCTACATATTGCAAGATATACCGCAAAGCGAAGGGTGGAGAGTACCGCTCGGTTGCGCACCTTAATGCACATTTGAAGTCAGATAAACTTATTAAAAGTGAGGAATAGGTTTATGGGAATTAATCAATTATTTGTTAGATCAAGCTGGAGGATTTAATTATGGCAACAGGACCCAGGTATAAAGTCGCATTCAGGCGACGAAGGGAAGGCCGCACTAATTATCATCAGCGACTCAAGTTGCTTTTGTCAAAGAAAGATCGTGTCGTTGTCAGGAAGAGTGCAAAACACATGCAAGTCCAGTTAATAGCGCCAAAACCAGAAGGCGATATCACACTTTCATCTGCGGTTTCGACCGAACTTAAAAAATACGGGTATGAAGGTTCCACAGGGAACACTACAGCTGCGTATCTTACAGGATTGTTATTCGGCTTAAAGGCGCTGGCTAATGGATATGAAAGTGGTATACTGGATATTGGACTATCGGCATCATCGTCCGGATCACGCATTTATGCGGTGTTGAAGGGTATTGTTGATGCAGGAATGGAGATTCCCCACGATTCTTCCGTGTTCCCCTCTGATGAGCGTATCAGGGGAGAGCACGTTGCAGAATATGTGGAGGGATCAGATCTGCCTGAGCAGTTCGAAACTGTTAAGGAAAAAATCCTTTCCGAATTTAATTAGGTGATTATATGGCATATGAATATAATGAGGAATGGATCCCAAAGACACGTCTTGGAATACTTGTGGCAGAAGGACAGATCACTTCAATGAGTGAGGCTGTTGCTTCCGGTCTTCCGATCAGGGAAGCACAGATCGTAGATATGTTGTTACCGGAACTGGAAGATGAGGTTCTTGATATCAATATGGTTCAGAGAATGACTGACTCCGGTCGTCGTGTAAAGTTTAGGGCAACTGTGATTGTCGGTAATGGCGATGGTTTTGTAGGACTTGGCCAGGCCAAGGATGTACAGGTCGGGCCTGCTATCAGGAAGGCTATTGATAATGCAAAGATCAACATCATCCGTGTAAAACGCGGATGCGGTTCATGGGAATGTGGATGCGGACTTGCGCATTCGGTTCCTTATGAGGTTCGCGGTAAGGCAGGTAGCGTTACTGTTGAGTTGAAATCGGCACCTCGTGGTCTCGGGCTTGCAGCAGGAGATACTGCACGAAAGGTACTTGAAAAAGCAGGTATCAAGGATGTGTGGACAAGGACTGAGGGTACGACCAGAACCACTTTGAATTTTGCAAAAGCGACATTCAATGCACTTATGAAAATCGATACTATCAGGCATCCTGTGGATTACAAGGAAGCGGAGGCATAAGATGTACGCAGTGATCAGGATACGCGGTCCTGTTAATGTACGGGGCTCGATCGAGGATACTTTGAAGATGCTTCGCCTGCACAGGGTCAACCATTGTGTGATGTTGAATGATAATCCGCACAATTACGGTATGATCCAGAAAGTGAAGGATTATGTTGCATATGGTACCATTGATGCGAATACCTTGGCAGTGATGCTCAAGAACCGTGGTATGCTTGAAGGTGGTGTACGTCTTACTGATTCGTACATTACTGAAAACACCGATTTTGGTTCAATTGGTGCATTTGCAGAGGCAGTATTTGAGGGTGATGCGACATTAAAGGATGTTCCGAAACTCAAACCTGTTCTCAGGCTTCACCCTCCACGAAAAGGGCATGCTGGTATGAAGAGAACTACACAGCAGGGTGGTGCACTTGGTAACCACGGTGATACTATCAAGGTATTGTTGAACAAGATGAGATAGGTGTTAGTTATGAGCAAGACCAAAACTAAAAAATTCAGAGGATCACGTACCTGTGGCGGCGGTACTACAAAGAATCGGCGCGGTGCGGGAAATCGTGGTGGTCGTGGCAGGGCAGGTGGATGTAAACATCATAATGTCCGGGCTATGCAACTTGGATATGCATATGGTAAACATGGATTCAAGCGCCCACTTAAAATGATACACGATGCTTCAGTTGTGAACGTTGGAGAACTTGACGAACTTGCAGACCAGCTCGTTGATGAGGGATTTGCAAAACTGGAGGATGATGTGTATAGTATGAACCTGAAGGACCTGGATATTGAGAAGGTACTCGGGGCCGGACAGGTTACAAAGAACCTTGCTATCACAGCCAATGGTTTTTCTGCATCTGCACGGGATAAGATCGAAGCTACCGGCGGAACATGTATTGAAATAGGGAAGTAGTGTCACTGAACTGACATTACTTTTTTTCTTGTTGTATAAATTGAGGCTTTCCTGCAATTCAAAAATTCAGGAGAAAGAAGATTAAACCTGAATTTAAATACAAAAAGAAGGATCGATATTATTGGATACTTTAATTATTGGACAGCCTCTATAATCTATAAGGTTATGTAGTCCATGTTAATCCGACCGCAGGGACGATTTTCTTGTTGTATATAATCTGTAAGGTTATGTAGTCCAAGTAAATCTGACCGCAGGGACGATTTCTTGTAGTATATAATACGTAGAATTATGTAGTCCGAGTTAATCCGACCATAGGGAGGATTTTCTCGTTAATATAATTTATAAATATCATCATATCAAAAATGAAGACGGGGGAAATTCGGAATTTATATATCAGTTGGTCCGGATTACTCATTTGTTAATAATTTTCATATATAAAAGGTGAATCAATGAGTTTGAGGGATAATTTGGAGCCGATATTTAATCGGTTGCCTGCAGTTTCAGGTCCGGAAGGGCATGTGCACTTTAAAAGTAAGTTGTGGTGGACTCTTGGAATACTGGTACTTTATTTTGCTCTTGCAAATATTCCATTATTTGGTCTTTCCAAGGAATCAATAGATCTTTTTGAATCGTATCGGGCATTCTTTGCCGGAGCATCCGGTTCTATGATGCTGCTTGGTATCGGTCCTATCGTCACGGCATCAATCGTTTTGCAACTGCTTGTTGGTGCGGATGTGATCAAACTCAATATGTCAGATCCGGCTGACCAGGCCTTTTTCCAGGGTGCCCAGAAGTTTATGGTACTTGTGATGATAGTACTTGAGACACTGCCGCAGATCATGGGGGGCTATATCCAGCCCGATGCAGGGGTTGCATCAGCACTTGGTGTGGGTCTTGGTGTTGTAACATTTATTATCTTCCTTCAGATATGCCTTGGTGGTGTACTGATCCTGTTCATGGATGAGATAATTTCCAAGTGGGGAATCGGTTCAGGTGTTGGATTATTTATTGTTGCAGGTGTGTCCCAGCAGATCGTTACCGGCATATTCAACTGGAAACCGGATTCAGCAGGGTTGCCAATAGGACTTCTTCCGAAGTGGTTCTATATTGTCCGGAATGTTGGTGCGGATTACCTGTTTACAGGCGATGGATTGATGTTTATGCTTATCAGTGGTGGAATATTGGCACTTGTGAGTACAGTTGCGATATTCCTGATGGTTGTTTTTGTTGAAAGTACAAGGATCGAGATCCCACTGGCACACAGTTCTGTGAGAGGTGCGAGGGGACGTTTCCCTGTGAAGTTGATCTATGCATCCGTTCTTCCGATGATCCTTGTCAGGGCATTGCAGGCAAACCTTCAGATGGTTGGTATGCTTTTGTATGGACGTGGCGTCACGTTTTTGGGTGAATATAGTGGTTCGAATCCGATCAACGGTATTATGTACTATATTGCCCCGATTCACAGTCCGTATGACTGGGTACCATCACTTGTCAGGGAAACATTCACTGGCTATGGTGCGCCTGTCCCGGCGATATGGCAGATAGGCTTGCATGTTTTTGCGGATGCGTTCATGTTGATCGTTGGTGGAGTCATCTTTGCATTGTTCTGGATCGAGACTACCGGAATGGGTGCTAAACCGACTGCAAAAAAAATATTTGATTCAGGAATGCAGATCCCCGGATTTCGGCGAAATGTAGGAAGTATTGAGAAAGTTATGCAAAGGTACATACCTAAGGTAACTATTATAGGCGGTGCGTTTATCGGGCTTTTGACACTTGTGGCAAGTCTTCTTGGTACGATTGGTGGAGCCGGTGGAACGGGATTGCTGCTTACGGTGAGTATTGTATACCGCCTGTATGAGGATATCGCATCTGAACAGATGATGGAGATGCACCCGATGATGCGTTCGTTCTTTGGTGCTTGATCAAAAGGATATGGGATTTGTTATGAACATAGTATTATTTGGACCACCTGGTGCCGGAAAAGGTACTCAGGCAATAAAATTATCAGGACATTACAACATTCCACACATATCCACCGGTGATATATTGCGGGCGAATGTTCGTGATGGTACTGAGCTTGGACGTGAAGCTAAAGTGTTTATGGATGTGGGAAAATTAGTTCCTGATGAGGTGCTGATCGGTATTATTAAAAGTCGCCTCTTAGGGCCTGACTGTTCGCCAGGATTCTTGCTGGATGGTTACCCAAGGACAATTCCCCAGGCAGATGCATTGACAGGAATTCTTGAAGAAATTGGTAAACCACTTGATGTGGTGCTTAATATCGATGTGCCGGATGAGAAACTGGTGACCAGGCTCAGCGGCAGGCGCATGTGTCAATGCGGTGCCAGCTTCCATGTAGAGTTCAATTCACCAAAACAGGATGGTATTTGTGATGCTTGTGGCGGTGAACTATATCAGCGTGATGACGATAAGGAAGAAGCAATTATACAAAGGCTTGAGGTCTATAGTACGCAGACCCAACCCCTGATAGATTATTACGGGAAAATTGGTATTATGGTGACCATTGACGGTATCGGCGACATTGATGATATTTTCGCAGATATATGCAAGGCACTTGAATAATAGTAATGGTAATACTTAATAGTAAATACATTGAATAGTAAATACATTAGTTATGCATAATTGGTGGAGATTAGTTTGACATTATCTGATCATAAAAAGACGATCGAACAGGCTGCGATGGCGTTAGGGCTGTCTATGATGTTCGGTATTATCATACTGGGACAGGATTTCAGGGATTCTGTAGGTCGTGCTGTCGGGGTATTCATGGATCCCTTAAGTGTTCTTGTTGGTGTTGAGAATTTTCATATTATGCTGTTTATTATGGCAGCGATAACTGCATTGTATGCATCTCTCATTCAGAAATATACGATCGATTGGGAACTGATGCGACGTACCCAGGAGACGATGAAGGCTTTCCAGAAGGAGTTTAGAGAGGCTCAATTGTCCAAGAATACGGTTCTTCTTAAGAAATTGGAGGCACAGCGTTCCAAGATGATGGGTGACCAGATGGAGATGTCAAAACAGCAGTTCAAACCAATGGCATACATAAGTATTATATCACTACCCTTGTTTATGTGGGCATATTCCTATATTTCCGGTCATGCCGGTGCATCTCTTATTTTTCCATTCTGGGGTGAACACCTGCTTGTAGATCCGGTATTAGGTCCGATCCAGTACTGGATATTCTGGTATTTCATCACATCTCTTGCTGTGAGCCAGTTGATAAGAAAAGCACTGGATATTGGTGGCATGTAAATGTTATTGTCGATCAGTGGACTGCCTGGTAGCGGTACGACTACAGTTTCAAAATTGCTTGCAAAGCATTATGGTGTTGACCTTGTCAATGCCGGTGATGTGTTCAGGGAACTTGCAAAGGAGCATGGCATGACGCTTGCCGGGTTTGGGGCACTGGCCGAATCCGATGCTTCGATCGATGCCAAAATCGATGAGCGCCAGAAGGAGATTGCAAATACCAGGGATAATATCGTTCTTGAGGGGCGGCTTGCCGGGCATATGGCAGAGGGGGCGCTCAAGGTCTGGATAAAGGCTCCGATCGATGTGCGCATTGAGAGAATTTCCAGACGTGAAGGCATATCTTTTGATGTGGTGCGTGATGAAACTATCAAGCGTGAGGCATCGGAGGCTGTCAGGTATAAAGAAATATACGAGATAGATCTTGGGAACCTATCAATATATGATCTGGTGATCGATTCCGTTAAGTGGGACCCATTTGAGATTATTAAGATCCTTATAGCTGCGATCGAGATACAAGATGGGTTTGTTTGATGTTTAAGCAGGTTCTTTATTATGGTTATGAATAATAGCGACGATTTTAATCCGAATGGCAAAGTTAAAGGTAAACTTGAACTTAAATTCAAGTTGCCTTCTGAGATTGAGCGGGAGCTGGTGCAAAAGTCAAGTGCAGCGACTAATCCTGATTATGGCTGTGTTCCAGAAGACCGTCCGATACGCGAATATATAGAAATGGGTGTTGTGAACCTTGACAAGACACGTGGTCCCACGAGTCATGAGGTTACGGCATGGGTAAAAAGGATCGTCGAGGTTGACAGGGCCGGGCATTCGGGTTCACTTGATCCTAAGGTTACAGGACTTTTACCGATCATGCTTGGAAAGGCGACGAAGGCTGTTTCAGCGCTCAGGTTGTCCGGCAAGGAATATGTTTGTTTGATGCATCTGCATGCTAAAGTACCCGGGGATGACATTCGTCGTGTGTGCAGTGAGTTCACAGGTCCTATCTACCAGATGCCTCCTGTAAAATCAGCGGTCAGGCGTGCTCTAAGGATTCGCACGATCTATTATAATGAGGTGCTGGAGATCAATGGCAATTCGGTTTTGATGCGGGTGGGATGTGAGGCAGGTACATACATGCGCAAGTTGTGTCATGATATTGGCCTGGTGCTTGGTTGCGGTGCGCATATGCAGGAATTGAGGCGAACAAAGACCGGTCCGTTTACGGAAGATACGGCAATTTCACTGCATGACCTGATGGATGCGTATATTTTCTGGAAGGAGGATGGGGTTGAATCCGAACTGAAAAGGATGATACTGCCTATGGAAGAAGGATTGAAACATCTTCCGAAGATCATTATTCGGGATAGTGCTGTTGATGCTATATGTTCCGGTGCGCTGCTTGCAGTTCCCGGAATATTGAGTTTTAATTCGGGGATCAAAAAAGGGGACATTGCATGTATCTTCTCACAAAAAGGAGAGGCTGTTGCACTTTGTAAAGCAGCAATGGATATTGATGGGGTACTTGATGTAAGCACTGGAATCGCAGCTGTGACCGAAAGAGTAATAATGGATGCAGGTACCTATCCGAGAGGTTGGAAGACTACATAATTATGACCATTGTTCAATATGTGCCGAGATAGTCTAGCGGTAGGGCGCAAGCCTGGAAAGCTTGTGGGGCGTCCGCCCCTCGGGAGTTCGAATCCCCCTCTCGGCGCTTCTTTTAAATTTTCGTATATGTTTAGTTCGTTTTGATTCCGAGTCAATCCGCCGCAGGCGGCGGATTCCAAACATTATGGGAAAATCCTCGCTATGCTCTGATTAACTCGGACTACAAAATCCTATGGATTATATACTACGATAAAATACTCAATATGGTCAAATTAACCCGGACTATATAATTCTATATATTATATACTACGGGAAGATCATCGCGTATTTATCCAACTGTGTAAATGAATTTGTCAATTTTTAAATTAAAACCAATATAATTGTCACATGCGGCGTATTTTCACACAACTGAATGAACGATATGGGTGTTTTTGCGGCAAATCGAATTTGTAAAAATATGCACACGGAATAAATCCGGGCATTAGCGAAAATCCCTTTTTATGTATGGGATGTGCCGCGCTGCGCACGTGTGGTAGCACCATTCTCATCTTGAACTCGTTACCGCAAATGTCACAACACAACGGTGCAATGGCTAAACAAAGACACATTTTCCAATCTTTGATACTTGCAACGATTAACGTTATATACGAACAACCGTATTTAAAGCGAAGTTGCATTAACATTGCAACATGCCAATAACCTGTTATGGGTTGTGTCGAAACACCTGTTTATGTGGTGAATTCGAGGCTACGGGATGCAGTGCATCCTTAAGGAGGTCATTTAATGGCAGATGAAGAAATCAGACACTTAGTTCGTATTATGAATACTGACCTGCAGGGTAAGCAGCCTGTGCAATATGCACTGACTGGTATCCGTGGTGTTGGTAGGCGTACTGCACGTATCATTATTGATAGCACAGGCATTGACCCGAAAGGATTGATCGGATATCTTCCAGATGAAGATGTCGCAAAACTTGATTCTGCGGTCGATGAATTTGAAAAAGTCGTTCCCGAATGGATGCTGAACAGGCGCAATGATCCACTTTCCGGTGACAGCAAGCACCTTTTGGGCCAGGACATTATCATGACGTTCAGGGAGGATATCAATAACCTCAAGAAGGTCAGGGCATATCGTGGGATCCGGCACGAGCGTGGCTTAAAGGTAAGGGGCCAGAGAACAAAATCAACTGGGCGACGCGGTGCGACCATTGGTGTAAGCAGGAAAAAGAGTTAATCGCAGGTGATGAAATATGGGATACCCTGGTAAAAAGAAGAAAAGTTATGATACACCACAGCATCCATGGCAGGCTGCCAGAATTGCAGCTGAGGTTGAACTGGTGAAGAAGTACGGTCTCAGGAACAAAAAGGAATTATGGAAAGCACACAGTATGCTGCGAAGATACCGTGCAGATGCCCGAAGGATCCTGGCAGTATCAGCAGATGTTGGACTTACAGGTCACTTAAAAACAGAGGCTGACCAGATTCTTGCTAAACTGATCCGATATGGTTACCTTAAAGAAGGTTCTAATATTGATGATATTCTTGCATTACAAACTGATGCAATTCTTGAGCGCAGGCTCCAGACACAGGTGCACAGTTTGGGTCTTGCGAGAACAGCACGTCAGGCAAGACAGTTTATTACACACGGTCATATTGCTGTAAATGGCAGGAAAACGACCGTGCCAAGTATTATGATCACAAAGAACGATGAGATGGCAATCGATTATTATGGTGTGTCTCCTATTGCAAAAGAGTCTCATCCGGAGAGGCCTTCACAGATCGCCTCATCTGTGTCAAATACTAAGAGTAAGGAGGAGTAATTATGGCGGCAGACGAAAAGTGGGGTGTTGCCCACATTAAATCATCGTTTAACAACACTCTTATCACAATTACTGATATTACCGGTGCAGAGACGATTGCAAAATCCTCTGGTGGCATGGTTGTAAAAGCTGCACGAGATGAGAGTTCCCCATACACTGCGATGCAGATCGCATCCCAGCTTGCGAATATGTTAAGAGACAAGGGAATTGTTGGTGTACACATAAGGGTGCGTGCCCCTGGCGGTAACAAACAGCGTAGTCCCGGACCTGGCGCACAGGCTGCTATCAGGGCATTCGCAAGAGCTGGAATCAGGATTGGCAGGATTGAAGATGTTACACCTGTTCCGCATGATGGTACTCGTCCAAAGGGCGGACGAAAGGTTTAATCATAAGGATATGGCATATGACTATGGAAGTTGACATACTGGAGATATCTGACAGGTCTGCAAAGTTTATACTTTCAAACACTACATCAGCGTTTGCAAATGGAATTCGAAGAGCTATGCTCGCAGATGTGCCCACTCTTGCTATTGATGATGTGAATATCTATGATAACACATCTGTTCTGTATGATGAGCAGTTGGCATTGCGTTTTGGTTTGGTTCCACTGACTTCGGACATTGTGGATTTCATACCTCTGGATGAGTGTTCATGTGAGGATACCTGTCCGGCATGCCAGGTGTCCCTTACATTGAGTGTGGAAGGACCGAAAATGGTGTATTCGGGAGATCTTGTATCTTCCGATCCAAAGGTCCAGCCGGCTGATAGGAATGTTCCTATTGTTGAACTTAAGGAAGGACATAAGGTCGTAATTGAGGCAATTGCTCATATGGGGTTCGGTAAGAATCATGCAAAGTGGCAGGCAGGTGTTGCCTGTGGCTACAAGAATATGCCTATAATTATAATCAATGGCTGTGACAACTGCGGTGTTTGTGTTGACAAATGTCCTCGTGGTATCATTCATCTTGAGCCAACAGGTGCAGTGGTCTCAAAAGAGGATTTGTTGAAGTGTTCACTTTGTAAACTCTGCGAAGGGATTTGTGATCTAGGTTCAATTTCAGTTAAAGAAGATGAACGTTCTTTCATATTCTCATCTGAATCTGATGGTTCCTACACATCCCGTGAGTTAATTTTAAATGCAGGGAAAGTCATTAAGGATAAAGCCTCTCGTATGAGAGAAATATTGAATTTGCTTTGAGTTTATTACGGGAGACATTTGTCTCCTGTATTATAAGTTCGAATTTATACGACATTCCCCTTGTGCGGGGGTTGCCCAGCCAGGCCAAAGGCGCTAGGTTGAGGGCCTAGTCTCGTAGGAGTTCGTGCGTTCGAATCGCACCTCCCGCACCATTCACATTTTTTTATAGTATATAATCTATAGGATTATCTCGTTGTATATAATTTATAGAATTATATAGTCCGAGTTAATCTGAGCGTTAGCGAAGATTATCTCGTTCTACGGTTTAACATTTCTGGGTGAACATAAACATTGATAGTGAAAATATGGAAATATCAATGAAACTTGAAGTTAAAACAAGCCAACACTAACATATTTAAGTCACAAAACCATTTTCCATGGTGCAGGTGCCATGACCATTCATCCCCTCAAGATAATGTGAGTTGGTGCCTGCACATTTTATGTAATTACACACAATCCGAATGGAATTGGTCCATAACCAAAAAAGCACGGTGCTGCATGATATTGGCCTATCCCGTTTGGTTTCTGGATATTACCGGGAGCATCAGATATTTTCGTTCTGGTACCTGCCGGAATACCCTTCTTCAACCTCGGTGTTCAGGTGATAGAACAGCAATTGCATCACGCGCGCATTCTTTCCAACCTTAAAACCTGCGGGATTGTTTACAACAAGCATACATTCACTGCGTCCGCGGTATCCTGCATCCCATATGGCTGTCTCAAGGGTCGCACCGCACCGAAGCAGGCTTGACCTTGGTTTTGCAATGGCAGCCAGGTTTTTGGGTATGTTCACAATCTCGTTTAAGAGTATCTTGTATGAACCCTTGGGAAGGGTGATCCATCCTTCGCTGTCAAATTCAATAATCTCGCTGTCAGGGATCACGCGCATGGAGTTGTCATAATCAACCGTTCCTGCGCCGGTGAGTTTTTCGACTTGTTTTAGAGTCATTTCGACACCATTTGGTTGTGTCTGGAGGTCTGGGTCGATCATATTTTCTACGAGTGGGGGGTTTGCGGAGATCAATTTTGTGAGTTCATTTTTGGATAAGAGAGTCATAGGTGCCTATAATTAGTGTAATTGGTTATCAGTATTTTGCTAAAATGGTATGGGTCCATAACTGAATTTCATTTATGGGTTGTGCATATTATTTGTCTTGTGCCGGTTGTTTTTTTTTGATGGTTTAAATGAAGATTGTCCGGCAAACATTCTATATGTAACAATCGTTCAAATATAAATGAACGATTCACAAAGATTTAAATATAAGTATGGCATGTAATTACCTGTCAGAATGCGCAGGGCAATATACCAAAATGAGCGGGCATGGGAGTGGGGATTCCTTTACCTGCCTTTGGTAACTGGAAGGGGTCAATACATCGGTTTGGAAAAAGGGTCAATACATAGGTAAGTCCCTTTGCTCGATTTAGCTCAATACATCGTACAGTGTTTCAGTTTTTCCAGACATCCGGTCTTGTTTTGATTTCCTCACTAATCTCATAACTAAATTTTTTCATCAACATGGCAACATTCTGATCTTGTGCTAGATAATAGACCTCTACCTTTTGTCCTTTCAAGTCGATAGTAGCCCAAACATATTCGCCAGTAATTCTGTACCCACTTCAAACACCTCGTTTAATAAATTGATCCGCCCTCCATCATCAACTTGCCTGATAAAGTGTACCATCCCCTCTGTTAACGGTAATTTATTCAAATTGATTTCTGTAGCATCTTTTAGCATTCTAACGGGCTTGATCTGTTCTAATTCTTCATTTCTCTTTTTCCAGGTACTTAGATTGTTATGCTGATCGACAAAATATGAAGATCTAGTGCGCATGTCTTCCAGATCTATGAAGGTCTCTTTATCCCAAAACTTCGATCCAAACCAGTTATTAAAGTTCTAGATGCTTCCATTCATCCATGGACTACTGTGTGCGATGAAAACAACTTCAAGTCCAACATAGAGGCAGAGTCTTACAAAACGACTGAATTTACGTGGGCTATTAAAGCTTCCTATAAAGTTCATCGCGTTATCGACCTGTAATAGTGACTAATGACCCCTACCTCCAAACCATACCCTTCTTGACTTATCATATTTTCCCTCTCTTATTCATCATATCCCCTATAATCTCAACATATTCCTTCACAAGATTCTTACTCATATCAAGATCAGCCGCAATGTTTTCCACCGGCAATCCCTCTTTACTTAATTTTCGAACCTTCTT
>DQIP01000018.1 GCA_020793565.1 Candidatus Methanovorans sp. | reverse complement strand
ACATTTTTGTGTTAAGGTTTTGCGTAGATACTCTATTAAAACGCAAGTGCTAATTTACAAATATTCATATTTTTTTATGAATTTGTACAGACGGGTAACGTATAAAAACGTGCGCCATCAAATTCTTTATTAGTCCGTAACATGCCATGGATGGCGTGTAATAATTTACGCATCACAGCGCAGACTGCCTGTACCTTTTTTAATCCATTATCATCAATCAAGTGGTGATAATACCCTTTAATATTCGGGTCGAAGCGGCTTGCAACGAGTGCTGGCATATACAACGCCTGGCGAATATATTTATTCCCCACTTTGCTGATACGTGGCTTTTTAGACACACTACTGCCTGAGTCAAATATTCTTGGGTCCAGCCCTGCATGAGCGACCCACTGCCTTGCTGTCATATCCTTAGGCAGAATCATAAGTTCACTCAGTATCTGCACCGCTGAGGCCTGTGCAATCCCTTTGATTCCTGTGATTAAGGCATAAGCTTGCTCTAATTCCTCATTTTGTCGAATGAGCACAAGTGCACTGTCGCGCAGGACTTTAATGTGCTCCTCTAGAATATTGATTAGGTCTTTTGTCTGTTCAATCACCAGTTTCGGTGTTTCCAGGGTTGATTCCAAAGCATGAAGCTGATTTTTTGTTTGTGTTTTTTGTTTGCCTAAGGCTGCAATACGGCGCGCAATGGCTCTTAGGCTAATACATTCATTAGCGGGACGTTCCCAGGCTTCAAAAGGCATCATTTCAGCATAAATCGCTAAGTTTTCTGCATCAATCGCATCGGTTTTACTACGTCTCATTAATACTTTAGCAAAGTTGTGGGCAGCCTTGGGGTTAATGACCATGACTTCAATACCATCAGCTCGGCTAAGAGCAACTGCTAAATCAAAATGATAGACACCGGTTGCCTCAATGCAAACCCTTGTTTCTCCTTTAAGTTTTTTGAAAGATTGAATAATTGTTTGATGACCTGAGGGTGTATTATCAAAGGATTTAGCTTTACGCGCCTTACCATTAACCATTATGACAACAACCAATTCTTTACAGCCTACATCAATTCCGATAGTATTCATTTTTTATCTCATGTTTAAGTATTATAATGATCACTGGTTTCCCAACCCTGACACTTCACCTGCCGTCCTTGTGAATGCAGACTCAGAAGCATAGCTTACAGGTCTAAGATACTCCACGGCATGGATGACGAGGGTGGGGAGCCAATCTACGTGCAAGCTCGAAGCTTCAGGATGGGCCGGCTTCCCCAGAAAATCAGTTATTACTATAATCCTTTTGTGTTAAATAATCCTGTGTTTAAGAGATGTGTTTAATATACAAGGATGGGTAGAGCGTCTTTTTGCGAAACCCATCATTTTACGTGGGATTGATGGGTTTCATTGCGTGCCTAAAAGCTGGCACTTCATTCTACCCATCCT
>DQIP01000019.1 GCA_020793565.1 Candidatus Methanovorans sp. | reverse complement strand
GTGACAAAAGAGGTTGAGAAGACATTAAAACCCTTCAATATCACATCTCTTCAAACCTAGTTACTAAATCCACCGATAGACAGGTTTAATTAAACCAATCATTCCCTCTTTGTGATTTCATCTGCAATCAATTCTGCCTGCTTAAGCACTGTTTCTGTAGCGAGTGCCTGCATATCCGGCGGATAGCCATATTGCCTTAATGTCCGTTTTACAATTACTTTTAATTTGGCTCTGACGTTTTCTTTTATTGTCCAGTCTATCGATGCGTTTTGTTTCACCTTCTCAAATAAAACAACAGCCAATTCCCGTAGCTTCTCTTTTTGCATCAATTCTCTTGCACTGTCATTATCTGCAATTGCTGTGTAAAATGCGTATTCAAACCCGGACAATCCAATCTCCTGGGGTTCTTTGTCCATTCGCTTTATCTCTTTACTGAGTTCAATCAATTCTTCAATAACTTCAGCCGCAGTTATGACTTTATTATGATATTTCTTGATGGAATTTTCCAGCATTTCCATTAATGATTTGCTTTGAACGAGGTTCTTCTTTACCCGGGCTTTTATTTCATCGTTGAGCAACTTTTTCAGAACTTCCAGAGCTATATTTTTGTGTTCCATATTCCGGACTTCCAATAGGAAATCTTCCGATAATATGGAAATGTCAGGTTTTTTAATTCCAGCGGCATCAAACACATCTATTACTTGCTCAGTAACAAGGGCTTTATCGATAACTTGCCTGATTGCAGTTTCAATCTCCTCGTCTGTTTTACCTGTTCCTGTGCTGTCAAATTTGACAAGTCTGGATTTTATCGCCTGATAGAACGAAACTTCGTCCTTTACATCCATTGCCTGCTCGTGTGGAATGGCTATGGAAAATGCACTTGATAACGCAGTTACTTCATCGATGTACCTTTTTTTACCATTATCGAGACCCAATATATGTTCTTCTGCTGCAAGTATTATTGACAGTTTCGTAGAAGTATCTGCTGCAAAGTAATGTTCAAAGGAAAATCCATAAAACATCTGGGATACGATCTCCAGTTTTTCCAGCATCAATTGAACTGCTTGCTCCTGAAGAACGGCAGGATCACCTTTCCCGCCACTGTCAGAATAGAAGGACAGGGCTTCTTTCAGGTCGGAAGCTATTCCCAGATAATCAACAATTAATCCACCGGGCTTGTCTTTATAGACTCTGTTCACCCGCGCAATTGCCTGCATAAGGGTATGCCCTTTCATTGGCTTGTCAATGTACATCGTATGCAGACATGGAACATCAAAACCCGTA
The DNA here is from genome assembly GCA_020793565.1 of Candidatus Methanovorans sp. Classification (GTDB taxonomy): domain Archaea; phylum Halobacteriota; class Methanosarcinia; order Methanosarcinales; family Methanosarcinaceae; genus Methanovorans. Next base: position 177 of record DQIP01000019.1, on the reverse strand, counting down.
AGCCACATATCCCGAACGATGACCAGTTTCAATTCGTCTTCCTGGTCTTTCATTCGTTCTGCCAGAGCTCTTCTCTGTTCTTTTGTGGTATGATGTTTTGATATTTTGGGGCCATCGGAAGATGCAGAGGTCATCACAATCTTGATCTCGCCTTTTTTAAGGTCATCATTATGCCAT
>DQIP01000020.1 GCA_020793565.1 Candidatus Methanovorans sp. | reverse complement strand
TAAAGTAGACTTAAAAAAAGAGAAACGTAAATTCAATAAGTTCAAGATGCATGAGAGTCAGATCACATTGCCACGGACTAATTTCAAGGTTCGTCAGATAATTTTTAAAGAACATGGTCGGCAACTACCTACGTTTCTGATTACAAATAATTTTGAGATCGAGCTTAAAACCCTGGCTTTGCAGTATGCAAATCGTTGGCTGATCGAAAACAAATTCTCTGAGCTTGTTCATTTTTTCAATCTTAACGCTTTGAGTTCTCCGTTTATGATTCGAATATATTTTGATGTTGTTATGACAATTGTGGCTGATACACTTTACAGGTTGCTTGCCGATGATCTGAAGAGATTTGAGGATTGCACTCCAAAAACGATTTTTTCTGATTTCATCAACTGCAGATGTAAAGGAGAAGTGGTTGGCGATGAGATTATAATCAAAATGAAGAAGAAGGCAACAACACCCATTTTTAAATCGAATGAAATTTTTCAGAAATCGTATTCAATACCATGGTTGGGCAATAAGAGACTTCGATTTGAGTGGATATCTTGAGCATGGTCAATTATGAGACCTAAACGGTTGACGAAAATCGGTGTTTAAAGAAAATTCAAAAACTGAATCAGTCTGCGATTTTCTCGGAAAAATAAGGTCTAAAAACTCAAATCTGAAGGTTGTCATGATACTTGATAATTTTAGATCACACGGAGCAAACGCAACCATGGAATTTGCAAAAGAAAATGATATTGAATTAGTATTCTTGCCACCGTATTCTCCACATTTGAATCCAATTGAATACATCTGGAAAAGTATTAAAGAGAATTGTTTCATAGATTTTTATTCAAGATGTTGAACATCTAAGATCTATAATCAAGGATAGATTTGAAGAATATTCTTCAAGAATAAGTTTTGTAAAAAAATGGATTGAAGAATTCTCATCTGAAGAAAATAAGTTAAAAATATTATGTTCTTGACTATAGCAAAAGTTTTATTACCATGTGTGGTTAAGTAGTGTAATACTAAAAAGGAAACATTTAGCAAAAAGGGCAATACAAATGAGAAAAAGTACTAAGATGTGTGTAAGCATAATGCTTATCATCATTATGCTTACAGGTATAGGATGGGCGGGAACTTCTGAATCAAATGGTAAAAGTCTATCCGGTCCTGCAGTTGACACAGATAGCCAAAAATATTTCCAGAAAATTAATGAAAAAGATTATATCGGCAAGGAGAATTTCAAATTAAATGTTCCTGAGACTATAAAAAAATATGATCTCTTACTTGTGAACCCTACTGCATTCAAAAAGGACGCAGATACAGGTAAAATGACTGTTCAGTTGGCTGAAAAATCTTTTGATTTCGAATTTGAACCTGGCATATACGTCAGTGAAGGTGATAAAGAAATAATTGTAGATGAAACCAGCACTTATATGGTAGATATGCCAGTTGTATACACATATTATGGAACTGTCGTTGGATA
>DQIP01000021.1 GCA_020793565.1 Candidatus Methanovorans sp. | reverse complement strand
GGTTTATCCGGAGTGAGTGTTTGGCTGGTACGCATCCATTGGATGGCTTTTTCAGCTAAATCCTCGGTCAAGTGATACTTAGGGTCATGAGGCGCGTTAATTGGGTTGGTATTTTCAAACAACATCGGTTCGTACTGAGAGGCTTCGCCAGCCATAAATCCGTAGAAGTAATCAAAACCCATTCCTGTAGGGTGGCGGTCAAACGGACCCATTTTAGTAAGATTCGTTACCGGTGTGTTATGCCATTTTCCAAATGCTGCCGTGTTGTAGCCGTAATCAGAAAGCACTTGGGGGAATGTAGCTGTTGATTTAGGTATTTGACCCACATAGCCATCGAAGTCCGAAGCAAATTCAGCAATCTGTCCCGCACCTACACGATGATGATTACGACCGGTCAGCAAACTTGCGCGAGTAGCCGAGCATTGTGTGGTTGTATGAAATGCGTTATAGCTAATGCCTGTTTTTGCCAAACGATCCATGGTTGGCATATGAACAGGACCTCCAAATGTTTCGGAATTAGAAAAACCTGCATCATCGGTCATAAAGATGACAATATTAGGGGCATCTGCCGGCAAATGATTTTCTGCTACACGCCACTGGTGTTTTGAATCCGCCAATGTTTTACCAGTCGTACTTGCTGATGGTGGTTCTGGAAATGGTAAGACTTCCTGTGCCTGTAATTGTGTTACTCCTAGGAATAAGGCAATCAGGTAAACTGTGAATAAACTTGTGCATTTTTTCATTTTTTTTGTCCTTTTGTGTGTGATATTAATTTTCATATTATTCTCTAAATGCCTCTACTCATCAATATATTTGATATTAATGCTGTTAATTTTACCATTGAACTTAAATGGTGCTCTATCCCAGTAATCCAATGATACTGCCGAACCTAAGTCCATGGCGATATCAAAGGTTTCTGATCCGGTAAGCGCTCCAGGAACTGACCTCTCTATACGCCCCTTTCCAACTTCTTTTCCGTTAACTTTTAGGATAATAGTCGCTGGAGCCATGCGTTCTTTGTTATCATATTTGGTTTCAACTTCAATTTTTACCTTGCCCGTTGGGATGGCTGATTTTGATGCAACCTTGTAGCGAATTAGCGTCATCGCATTATATTCAGCTTTTAAATACCCCTTATCCATATAAACGGTAAATCCAGCCATCGTTCCACCAAGGGCATAAAGCACCCCTTCAGCATTTTTTTCAATCTCTGCATCAATCACAGCCACTTTAGAGCGTCCACTTGCAAATTTTGGAGCCATTGCTTCTGGGATACGGGTTTGTCCTTCATAAAAGGTCCACTCTTTTAGCGGTGAAGAGGGCATTTCGCTGGGACTAAAAAGTATCGTGTACATGGATGCACCAATAGGATAAACAAGGTTATCTGTCGCTTCTTTATCAAACAATGCCTTCATCTCAGCCAATTTTTCCGGGTTCTCTTTGGCGATGTTTTTTGACTGTGAATAGTCATTG
>DQIP01000022.1 GCA_020793565.1 Candidatus Methanovorans sp. | reverse complement strand
AAGGTTGCCGAAGTGTATATGAAAAACAACCCTGATGTAAAGATATCGATTTCAGGAGGCGGATCAGGCAACGGAATAAAAGCGCTTATTGATGGTTCTACTGATATTGCCGACAGCTCCCGGTTTATCAAACAAAAGGAAGTAAAACTGGCAGTTGAAAATGGAAGATATCCGGTTCCTTTTGCAGTAGCCTACGACTGTATCGTGCCTGTAGTGCATCCAAGCAATAACATAATAAATCTCACCATAACTCAGCTTAAAGACATCTATATGGGTAAAATAAAAAACTGGAAACAGATTGGCGGACCTGACAGACCGGTTGTTGTCATCTCCCGTGACACTTCTTCCGGAACATACGAAGTCTGGTACAAGAAAGTCATGAAAAAAGAAAGGGTTTTCCCAAGAGCGCTTCTTCAGGCTTCCAATGGAGCCATTGTGCAGGCCATTGCAAATAATAAAAATGCCATCGGCTACATTGGCCTCGGTTATATGACCGGTTCTGTTAAAGCGTTAAGAGTCAACAATATTGAGGGGTCGGCAAAAACAACTCTAAATGGGACTTATCCCATCAGCAGACCGCTCTATATGTTCACGCAGGGATGGCCAGAGGGGGATACGCTTAATTTCATCAACTTTTTAGTGCATCCGGAAAAAGGTCAAAAACATGTATCTGAAGCAGGGTATGTGCCTTTATATTAATCGTAACCGTTCACGGTTTACGGTTCACAGTTAACGGTTGATTGAAACATAAAGGCGAAAGTCCTTGACGCTAAACTGAGAACTCAAGTTTATGTGGAGCGATTAACCTTGAACCTTGAACCTTAAACCGTGAATCGTGAACCCTGTATGCAGACAGGTCTTCGTACTTTCGTGATAAATACATCTTATATGGTGTAAAGGGAAAAAGATGGTAAAAAGCAGTCATAGCGGAAAAAGCAGATACAGAACTGAAAAGATTATCCGAATCACGTTTTTCTGTATTTCGCTGGCTTCAATAGCAACCCTTGCATTAATTACGATTTTTTTATTTATGGAGGGGCTTCCTATTTTCAAAGAAGTTTCCGTTAAGGATTTTGTTTTTGGACAATTCTGGTACCCGACTGATGAGCCTCCGGATTTCGGAATTTTTCCGCTTATTGTCGGATCCCTATCCGTAACAGGCGTGTCTTCATTAATTTCCATTCCATTGGGCGTCCTGACAGCCCTTTATCTTGCAGAGGCTGCCTCTGCCGGTGTGCGACAATGGGTCAAACCTGTTGTGGAACTTATGGCAGCTCTCCCCTCTGTGGTAATAGGCTTTTTCGGAATGGTAATTATAGCTCCATTTCTCCAGGAGGTCTTTGATATTCCCACTGGCCTGAATCTTTTTAATGCATCATTAATGCTGGCTTTTATGTCTGTTCCGACTATTTGCAGCATGTCGGAAGATGCCATTTTCAGCGTGCCCACAGAGCTTAAAGAGGCTTCCCTGGCTCTCGGCGCCAC
>DQIP01000023.1 GCA_020793565.1 Candidatus Methanovorans sp. | reverse complement strand
TCTATTAACCAAACTTTTTTAACATATGAGTGCATACAACACCTTATGGGTCGGAATAGGGAATATCACGTCGCCAAAAAAATAAGTTTTGGTGATTTGGAAAAAACAATCAAAGGAAAAGAAAAGGAACTTCGCGTACTGAAAAGGCTTTATTTCATACGTTTTCTCTATCAAGGATGCGTTATAGAAGAAGCAAGTGAAAATCTCGGAATTACCATGCCGACTGCTTATGAATGGCTCAAACGGTGGAATAAATCGGGATATGGCGGACTTGTTCCAAACTTCAACGGAGGTCCAAAACCAAAACTTAGCGAAGAGGAAATTGAGACATTAAAGAACCTGCTCAAACACAAAGATGACTGGAAATTAAAAGAAGTTCGCAAGCTAATCAAAGAGCAATTTGGTGTTGAGCATTCTGAAATGCACGTTTTGAGGATTATGGTAAAGCTGAAGCAATCGCCCCAATACACTTAACGGAAAACAGTTTTTAACAAGATCCATACTAGCAAATTATTTGAAAAAATAACTTAAATATGTTATGTTAAAGAGGTACCATGTTTGACATTTTGACTATTTTATCGTGTTTAAATAGTTGCTTATGAAGATAAAAAAAACGACAAAAAAGTAAATCCACTACAAAAAGAGGAAGTGGTCGGCCAAAAGGCAGTAAAAATAAAAACAAGGAGGATGTCGAACTATCATCATATCTATGTACCATTCAGAGTATTATTAAGAAAGTGTTAAAGCTAATTGGTTTCACCATTCCCATCACATATATTGTACTTGATGGTGCATTTGGGCATAATAATGCTTTACAAATGGCCAGACAATGTAAATTGCACATTATTTCAAAATTACAATATAATTCTGCACTCTATTTCCCGTATGAAGGTGCATATTGTGGATGTGGTGCACATAAAAAATATGGTGATAAAATTGACTATAGTTGCATCCCATCCAATTATTTGAAAGAAACCACTACTGAAAAGTCAGTTCAAATTGAGATTTATCAAATGGCTATGCTGCACAAGCTTTTTGCTAAAAAGCTAAATGTGGTTATTATCGTTAAAACTAATCTCAAAACACATGCACGGAGTCATGTGATTTTGTTCAGCAGTGATATAAAGCTAGCCTATGACAAATTAGTCGATTATTACAAACTACGTTTTCAGATTGAGTTTAACTTCCGAGATGCAAAACAATATTGGGGTCTAGAAGATTTTATGAATGTCAAGGAGATTCCCGTAACTAACGCTGCAAACTTAGCTTTTTTCATGGTGAATGTTTCTCAGGCATTAATTCACAATGTTCAGAAGGATGATTCCAACTTTGGCATCCAAGATCTTAAGGCATACTTCAGAGGTAGCAAATATGTTGATGAAATATTAAAATTGCTACCGCAAAAACCAGAGCGAATTTTAATTCAGCAGATATTTAGCCGAATAACGAAAATCGGAAGTATTAACAGTGGTTAGTGCTGATTATTTGGCGAAGGTATTG
>DQIP01000024.1 GCA_020793565.1 Candidatus Methanovorans sp. | reverse complement strand
CTAGGCTGGTTATTATGGTCTGCAATTCATTTATTATCAATTACTGGATTTAAAAATAAGTTTAAAGTTAGCTTTAATTGGATGATGAAATATTTTTCATATGAAAAAGCAAACCAACTCATTATTAGAAAATACCAAAGAAAAATAGAGTAAATCTTACCTATTACAATATAAAAACCATTCAATTTTCAGGAAACAATTATTAATATTTAAATCATTTAAATAATGAAAGTAAGAGAAGCATTTATCACTATTTCAATAATTATACTGGTTACTATAGCCTTAATATCACTGGTTTGGAAACCAGTTTTATGGAGTTTAATATTTTTTGGGCCACTTATTTTACTGGGAATCTCAGATATTTTACAGAAAAAACATACTATAAAAAATAATTTTCCGATAATTGGCCATGGAAGATATTTATTAGAAAAAATTCGTCCTGAAATTATGCAATATTTTGTAGAAACGGATACGGAAGGTGCACCTATCAGCAGAATGTTTAGAACGCTAATCTACCAAAGAGCAAAAAGAGTGAATGACACAACCCCTTTTGGAACAAAAATGGATGTATATAGGTCAGGTTATGAATGGTTAAATCATTCAATGTACGCCGTTGATCATAAAAATGTTAATCCACATCCTAGAGTAACTGTAGGAGGACCTGATTGTAAAAATCCTTACTCGGCAAGTTTATTAAATATTTCAGCAATGAGCTTTGGATCTTTGAGTAAAAATGCTGTTTTGGCGTTAAATAAAGGAGCAAAAAAAGGTGAATTTGCCCACAATACCGGTGAAGGTGGTATTAGTCCTTATCACTTAGAATATGGAGGAGATCTAATATGGCAAATTGGAACCGGTTACTTCGGTTGCAGAACTCATGAAGGCAAGTTTTGTCCTGATACTTTTACTAAAAAAGCTATTTTAGATAATATAAAAATGGTTGAAATTAAGATTTCTCAGGGAGCAAAACCAGGTCATGGAGGTATATTACCAGCAAGTAAAAATACGGAAGAAATTGCTGCAATTAGAGATGTTAAACCAAATACTGATGTGAATTCACCCCCAACACATTCAGCTTTTACATCTCCGGTAGACTTGATGAATTTTATTAAATTACTGAGAGAAAAATCAGGAGGAAAACCAATAGGATTTAAGTTGTGTATTGGAGAAGAAGAAGAATTTATAGATTTGTGCAAAGCAATGATCTCAACAGGTATAAAGCCTGATTTTATAACGGTTGATGGTGGTGAAGGTGGAACAGGAGCAGCTCCGGTTGAATTTTCCAATTCACTGGGAATGCCCTTAAGAGATGGATTGGCTTTTGTTTACAATACACTTGTTGGTTTTGATCTAAAAAAGGATATTAAAATTATTGCTTCCGGAAAAATATTTAGTGGTTTTCATATTGCCAGAGCTATTGCTTTAGGTAGCCACAATCTTAGGTATATCCCGGTTTTTACCCACAAGCTTTCTAAAACCCTCTAGGAAAACTAGATCGTTTCCCCTGC
>DQIP01000025.1 GCA_020793565.1 Candidatus Methanovorans sp. | reverse complement strand
TCGAGTTGATATAAATAAATAAAAAGAAGAGGATAATTATGAAAATATATCCAATATTGGTTGGAATAACCATAAGCCTGCTGCTGTTATTGCCAGCAGCAGCATCTGAAAATACGCTTGGTATCTTCGGGAATGCGAATGGGGATGACACTATAGACATGCAGGATATAGAATACACCGGATCAATCATTTTGAGACTTGATGATCAGACACAATTTGCTGATGCGAAGTATGACGGCGGGATCGATATCCTTGATCTGACCCAGACCGAACTGATCATTTGCGGGAAGGAGAAGGAACTTACGCTCATAGATTCTGCTAACAGGACGGTGACTGTGAATAAGCCGGTAGAAAGGATCGTTTCCCTTAGCAGCGATAGCGCCGAAGCTATTAAAGTGGTTGGGGCAAAGGAGAACATAGTCGGCAGGAGCATGCACGTAAATGACGAAGCATTTTTCCCGGATTTGATTGAATTGCCATCGGTTGGCTCTGCCACCAAACCGGACTGTGAAAAAATACTAGAACTGCAGCCTGACATTGTCATAACGTATGCATTGTGGAAAGACCCGGTGAATGAACTTGAAGAAAAGCTCAAGCCAGCAAATATCACAGTAGTTTGCTTAGACTGCTACAAACCATTTGAGCTGGAGAAAGACGTAAAGAGACTTGGATACATTCTTGATAAACGGGATCGAGCAGAAGAGTTCATTGATTTCTACCAGAGCTACCTGATTACCATTAGCGAAAGGGTTGAAGGACTATCCGAGGAAGATAAACCACGAGTATATTCTGAAGGGTATGGTGACTACACGGCTCACGGCATAGATTCAGGGGGTCACCAGATGATCGTAATGGCAGGTGGTATCAATATCGCTGCGGATCTGCCAAAAGGTGCAAAGATTGATCCTGAATGGATAATAGAGCAGAATCCTGATGTTATAACAAAGGCGGTAAGGAGCAGTGTTTCCTGTGGTTACGATGTGGATGATCCTTCAGAAGTGATAGCACTGAGGGAAGTTGTCGTGAGCCGCCCTGGCTTCAATGCTATTGTAGCAGTGGAAAACGACAGAGTGTGCATGATCGCACCTTATATAAACACTCAACCAGCTTTCTTTGTCGGGATTACATATAGGGCAAAGTGGTTTCATCCAGAGCTCTTTGAGGATCTTGATCCACAGGCGATCCATCAGGAATACCTGACAGAATTTCAGGGATTAGACATTGACCTGAATACGCAGGGAGTTTTCGTATATCCGGAACCGGAATAATAGTAAAGTGGAAAGGAGATCTCAAAATGAGATTTGAAGAACTATTGAAAGATATAAAGGAAGGCGAAATAACAAAAAGATGTATTTTATTTGGAAGTTGAGCCGAACATTGCTGAATAATATCGGGGTGAATAAACATGAAACCAAATTCCAGTGTCGATAAGATCAGTTAGGGATTTCCCAATAAATAATTTACCCACCAGATATATTCGCTGAACTTTTCACGTCACGCCTGTATGTGCTTCTGATT
>DQIP01000026.1 GCA_020793565.1 Candidatus Methanovorans sp. | reverse complement strand
CAAAACATAACAAACTCGTATTCTGAATTTTAAAAAACTTTTTTCTTTCTAAAAAGCTTTTTCAAGGTATGTCACTGTATTGCAAGCTCCTCACCTACATTTGATAACAGAAAAGCTGGTAGTATTTATTAGCTTATTTAAATTTTCAATTATGAAATATATAGAAGAGAAGTTAGACTATCTTGTTAAAAAAGTCGACGAACTACAAAAAGGAATTAGCAAAAGCGAAAAAATTCCGGTAACAGGTTTTAATGGATTCATTACACAAGCAGATGCCGTTAAAAAGTATCATGTTTCCAAAGACTGGTTTTGGAGGAGAAGAAATACCGGTCAACTTCCTTTTAAAAAGTTAGGATCTAAAGTCTATTATGCAGAAAAAGATTTGTTTAACCTTTTAGAAGACTTTTCATAATGAAAAAAAACAGACTTATACAGGTTAGAATAAACGACACTCAGTTTGATCAAATTACAGAAAAAGCAGAGTCAAACGATCAATCCGTTTCTGAGTATGCAAGAGAAATTCTTTTACAACCAGAAATTGATATTGTTGAACAGGAGCAAGAAACCAGTACTAAAATTCCGGTATTTCAAAGACCTGAATTTTTTAAAGTGGTGCTATGGATCTATTCTAAACAAAAGGCTTCGAAGTATGATAATAGTATTGAGGAAGCAAATTTGTTTATATCATTGATTGATTCATTTATTATGGATCTAGAGCCAAAATATCTAGATTATTTTTACATCGTCAAAAAGGATCTGGAAAAGGTAATTAATGAATATTCATCATTTTATGGAGTAGAATATAATTTCGATAAAATATATAGAAGTATATTTTTTAACTATAAAGAATTTGAAAAAATGCTTATGGATGACCTAATGTAATACAATTGCAGTTTACCGGTTGGAAATGGATTATACATAGATTTATAATCATAAACGCCTGAATAATAGCTATTTTATTATTTTCTTCGAAGATTTCAGGTAGCCGGTTGCTAGAATATTACACGGTAATTACAACCGTATTACAAAAATGTAATACCCATATTTCAAACACAAATAAATATAACAAGGCAGTTTTACTATACAAAGCAGCATAGGAAAATAATGCCTGAGAATTAAAAAAATATCATGGATATAGCAACCATAAAAGAAGAAATAGATAAGCACGTAAAAACTAAAAAAGAACGTGCTATAGAATTAAGGGATACTATTATAGATAAGATGCCACTATTGATAAGATCATTTATCAGTGAAGCATTTATATATCAGAGAATACCTAAAGAGTATTTACTAAGCTCCATATTTAATGCTTTCGGTAATGCAATTGGATCTACGGTTAATTTAGAAGCACTGGGTTACACAAACTCTCCAAATATATATTCCGTTATCGTCGGCAGCAGAGGAGACACAAAATCTCTTGCTATAAGTTTTGCTTTAAAACCAATTTTAAAACAGGATAACGATAAATATGATGTGTACAAACAGGTAGAAGCAGAAAACGAAATTTTACCTGATAAAGAAA
>DQIP01000027.1 GCA_020793565.1 Candidatus Methanovorans sp. | reverse complement strand
ATGGGGTGGCTTGTAACTCGTGTATTTTAATGTCAAAAATCTGTGTAGATACCTATGCATGTTGAGTCACTGCCATTAAGTTAAGAAATTAGCTCATTGGGGCGCACTGCTATTTTCGGCTACGCATTTAACACGGGATGTTTATCCTATTTGTAGATACTCTATTAAAACGCAAGTGCTAATATTACAAATATTCATGTTTTTATGAATTAGTACAGATAGGTAGCTCATAAAAACGAGCACCATCAAATTCTTTATTAGTCCGTAACATGCCATGGATGGCGTGTAATAATTTACGCATCACAGCACAGACCGCTTGTACTTTTTTTAAGCCGTTATCATCAATCAAATGATGGTAATACCCTTTAATATTGGGTTCAAAGCGACTCGCCACCAAAGCGGGCATATACAATGCTTGGCGAATATATTTATTACCTACTTTACTAATACGCGGTTTTTTAGACACGCTACTACCTGAATCAAATATCCTAGGATCCAGCCCCGCGTGTGCAACCCATTGCCTCGCAGTCATATCCTTCGGCAATATCATCAGTTCACTCAGTATTTGTATGGCCGATGCTTGTGCAATGCCCTTGATACCGGTGATGAGGATATACGCTGTCTTCAACTCATCCTGCTGCTGAATGAGTGTCAGCGCGCTGTCTCGCAAGGTGTCAATTTGCCCGTCTAAAAAACTAACCAGTTCTTCCGTTTGCTCAATGACGAGTCTTGGCGTTTCTATCGTTGACTCTAAGGCATGAAGCTGATTTTTAGCTTGTGTTTTTTGCTTACTCAGAGCAGCAATACGGCGCGACATAGCTCTTAAGCTGATACACTCATCAGCGGGACGTTCCCAGGCCACAAAAGGCATTCTTTCAGCATAACTGGCTAAATTTTCCGCATCAATCGCATCGGTTTTGCTTCGAGTCATTAAAGCTTTAGCAAAGTTGTGAGCAGCCTTGGGGTTAATAACCATCACCTCAATACCCTCTGCTCGGCTAAGCGCGACAGCTAAATCAAAATGATAAACCCCTGTGGCTTCAATACAAACCTTTGTTTCCCCTTTAAGTTTTGTTAAAGAGTGGATAATGGCTTGATGACCTGAGGGCGTATTCTCAAACGATTTAGCTTTACGTGCTTTACCGTTTACCATAACGACTACAACCAATTCCTTACAGCCCACATCAATTCCAACAGTATTCATTTTTTTTATCTCATCTTCAGTTTTGTTATAATGATTACTGGTTTCCCAACCCTGACACTTCACCTACCGTCCTTGTGAATGCAGACTCAGAAGCATCGCTTACAGGTCTCAGATACTCCACGGCATGGATGACGAGGGTGGGGAGCCAATCTACATACAAGCTCAAAGCTTAAGGGCGGAACGGCTTCCCCAGAAAATCAGTTATCTACTATAAACAAGTGGGTTAAATAATGCTGTGTTTTTAGAGATGTATTTAATATACAAGGGCGGACTTCAGTCCGCCATTGCTAAAAAAAGCGGACTGAAGTCCGCCCTACACATATGATTAACGTCCCGTCTTAAAATAGTTCACTTT
>DQIP01000216.1 GCA_020793565.1 Candidatus Methanovorans sp. | reverse complement strand
TGTAGTCTTAAAACAATGAAGCCATTAAATTGTTAACTGCTGCCCGATACAAAAAGGGTTATGAAAGGCTTGAGCCGGATGTGATAAAAGTCGCAAGTCCGGTTCTTAGAAGAGGGAGAGCGAGTAATCGCTCTTCTTTATTCGGCTATGGTCAAGCCGTTTTTCACATCTGCCTTAACCCCTTCCGTTTAGCAACATTGCATTGTTGACATGATACTGGAAAGGGTGGAATATTTGTGAAAAGTCACAAAATCAAAAGATCCCAACCGAAAAAAATCGGCAGTTATATATCCTTATCTTCCAAATCACAAACAACTAGTTTGTAAAGGGTGATTATTATGATAAGTGTCAACGAAAAGGGATTAGATATAATTGATGATATGCTTGACTGGGAAGAAGAGCTAAAAGTCGAATCGAAAGAGCTTAAAAATGGTGCTACTATCATTGACTGTGGTGTTAATGTAGATGGTGGCTATGATGCAGGAATGTACCTCTCGCGCCTGTGCCTTGCCGATCTTGCAGAGATCAGTTACACAAAGTTCGATCTGGACGGTCTTCCGGTTCCGGCAATTCAGGTATATACGGACCAGCCAACTATCGCATGCATGGGTTCACAATATGCAGGCTGGAGAATCGCTGTTGGTAAGTACTTTGGAATGGGGTCTGGTCCTGCACGGGCACTTGGTCTTAAACCAAAGGAACTCTATGAGGAGATCGGCTACAAGGATGATTCCGAAGTTGCAGTACTTGTTATGGAATCAAGTGCACTCCCGGATGAAGAGGTTGTGGAATATATCGCAAAACACAGTAATGTCGATACTGAAAATGTTTACATCGCTGTCGCACCTACCGCATCTATTGCAGGTTCAGTGCAGATATCCGCACGTATCGTAGAGACCGGGATACACAAACTGGAATCCATAGGTTTTGATATAAACAAGATCAAGAGCGGATTCGGAGTTGCACCGATAGCACCTATTGTTGGCGATGACACAAAGTGCATGGGTTCCACTAACGATTGTATCATCTACTGTGGTGAGACATACTATACTGTAGTAGATGATGATGTGGAGAAACTTGAGGAGCACGTTAAAAATGCACCATCTACAACTTCAAAGGACTATGGCAAACCATTCTTTGTAACGTTCAAGGAAGCAGATTTCGACTTCTTCAAGGTCGATGCAGGCATGTTTGCACCGGCAAAGATCACAATTAATGACTTGACCAGCAAGAAGTCATTTACCAGCGGTCGCATAAATCCTGGTATCCTGCTTGAATCATTCGGCATAAAGAATGTATAGGTACAAAACTTAGAACATCATTTACAACATGCAGCCAATTGGTTGCATACTTATTTTTTTGGAGGGCAATCTTATGAAGGTATTAAACAGTTCCAAAGGAATTGGGGGACAACTCACCGGATTTCGGCAGCTTGTTGGTGAATCGAAGAAAATCACATTCATTGGAAGTCCTGGTTTTTGCAGTCCATTTGCAGAACTTATGGCATACGTGCTTCGCGGGACTGAAGTGAAAATGGCATTTGTCTCAAACCTGGATTTCGATTCTGCAAAATCCATCGTTTCTACAAGTGATGGTATGCAATTTGGCGAGATCACAGATGCACATGCAGATACTGTAATTATACTTGGTGGGCTTGCAATGCCTAAAATAGGTATTGATCCAAAAGGTATGAACGAAATGATCGAGCGTGTATTTGAAGGAGCCGGGCGGAAATTAATAATCGGTGTATGCTTCCAGTCTATATTCAAGGAACAGAAATGGACCGAACAAATCGATTTTGATTACATTGTGGATTCTGACCTTTCTGTTGATGTAATTGAAATGTAGGCGACGGGTTCACTGAATACGGGCATCCACAACCACATGCCACACGCCGGGTGAGTATTTTTTGATCCGGCGGCACTCCATAATCTCAACCTTGCGTCCCGCTGCTCGCGCTGCATCCCTTATACGGGAGACAGGACGGTTAAATAGCAGGCTCTCCGGTGTGGTCTCATGGTAATGTAAAACGCCGCCGCTCTTTTTTATTGCACGGATCCCCTGCTTCAGGTAGTGATGCGTAACCCCGACGTATCCCATGATCACCCGATCAGCAACACCCTGGGGTGTAACCTCTGCACAATCCCCGTTTATTGGTTTAACTATGTTCCCAACATGGTTTAACTTTATATTCTCACACAGGTAACCATATGACACAGGGTTCAGTTCAATAGCAATAACCTGCTCAGGTTTTGCATGTACTCCCATCGGGATTGAAAAATAGCCGATACCTGCAAACATATCTACAACAATCTCTCCGCTACCAACTTTACTCATTCGCTTCCGCTCGGGTAGGTTGCCCTTTGAGTACATTATTTTTGTCACATCCATCCTGAAAAGACATTTGTGCTCCTTGTGAATGGTTTCGACTTTGTCTCCTATAATGATCTTCCGGTTTGGTTCACGAAACTGTCCCCTTATACCAAAATCCCGGATCACGCTTTTGCACCGCGGATACATCTTAAGAAGAGATTTTGCAATAGCGGTTTCAGTTTTTCTGCTGTCGATTTCCTGTGATATGCTGATAATAATAACATCGCCGATCAGTTGCCAGCCAGAGGGCACGTATTCGAGTTCAGCCGATGGAATTATACCTTCCAGCCTATCTTTCAATGATTGCCATTTCCCATAATATTCGGGAGCGTCCTGCTCAATAACCGTGTACCCTTCAACATCAGGTTTAACAGGTATCTCCAGGAATCTTTTACCTTTTAACCAGGTTAATTTGATCTTTCTGCTTCCATCAAGTAAGTTCTTCCGAAGCAGGTCAGACCTTGTGATCTCTGCATTTTCAACTGGTATCAGGATTGTTTTATTCATATCGGGTCCAATTAATCTTTTATCCATAGCCGGATATATGCGATGGATATATTACAATGGATAACTTTTATATATATTTAATTCGGTCACCCACGAACGAACATTTATATATATTGCACTTTATGTTCATTACTATGGCACGAGCTGGAGATCATACTGCATTGTTTTCCACAGACCATGGTTTTATTGCATTAAATGGTCCTGTCAAACTTAAAATATTGGATTTATTAAGGACCGGCTCAAAATCGTTCGATGAAATTGTAAAACATACCGGGAAAGCAAAATCAACGATTTCCGTGCATATCACTGACCTTAAATTATGTGATTTGCTCGAAGAGCACATTGATTCAAATGACAGGCGCAAAAAGATATACCACCTGAATTCCCAATACATGGCTTGTTCACAAGAACCGATCATCAAACATTATAATAATATTCTACAAAGAGTCGCTTCATCTGCTGATGACGAAAAGGCATTTTTAAAATCGATCTTCCATGCTATACGGTTTGGCTTTGAAGCACACGGCATCAATCATGAACCCATTATGAAAAAGATTGGTGCAGACATAGGGGAAAATCTATCTATCAATTTCAAGTCAACTGATCTCGATGGTGTGCTTGAGGACATAGCAAATTTTTGGAAATCACACAACATGGGTGATGTATCCGTAATCGACAGGGATCCGTTGACAGTTGTTGTCTATGACTGCTTTGATTGCAAATCGATGCCAGTTGTCGGTAAAACACTTTGTTCTTTTGATGAAGGGCTCCTTGAAGGAATTTTATTTGGAAAATTGGGACTAAACTGCACCATCAAAGAAATAGAATGCTACGGAAACGGTTACGATCATTGTCTATTTGTGATGCAGGATTAACTTGTCTTTGTCAGGTTATATAGAAATGGTTGTTGTTAGTGTGTCGAAAATATATTTTTTAGCGTTTTTTTAACCGAAGCAATACGCCTCAGGCGGTGTATTCCCATATCACTTGCACGAATGACATGGACTTTTTCGCGGCATTTTTACTTATAATGAGACTGTCGGAAAAGACCATATTTGAAGATTCATTAACTTATTAAATAAATCACTTACAGTGCAGCATAGCGTTTTTACACACCAGTATTATTATAAATGTTAAAGTTTATAAGATAAAGGAGCATTTTTATAATGTTTGGGGTATGCCGCCTGCGGCGGGATTGCTGCACGGGAATTGCTGCACGGGGTCTGGATATATGAGCTTTGCATCGACATTTTATAAAAACCATTGAAACAAACACTCTGGAATTAATCGCAACTAATCAACATTTCCCACTTCATTCCCACACACCTGTCACATTTCCATCAAGTGCCATCCTGCCAAGAGTTCGCTTGATCGCATCACTGATCTTTGAAGGTATTACATCCGCATACGGAGTATCCGGCAGGGGTGTCAAATAGTGTGCACGCACACTTCCGCCTTTTCCGGATATCCATTTGATAAGTTTTAAACTGTCCTGCTGGTCCTGTTCTGTCTCGTCAGGGTAGCCGAATATGAGGTCAACATTTGGTGTTATCCCATGGCTTGTACACCGCTCAACTGCCACGATAACATCATCAACGGTATGTCCTCTCCACATCTCTTTTAACATTCGCTCGCTACCTGACTGCGCGCCGAGGCTGAGTGTTTTATTGGTGCAGTACCGTTCGATCATCTCCAGCGCCTCATCAGTGATAAATTCCGGTCGTACTTCAGATGGGAACGTACCAAAATATATCTTCTTTCCTTCCATTTTGTGAAGTGTTGACAGCAGTTTCTCAACTTTATCAAAACGTGGGTGTACTCCGTCCCCGCCATATGCAAAGGCGTTCGAGGACGTAAATCTCAGGTCGCTGTAATGCTTTGCACACTTTACGATCGAATCGACACTCCTGTGCCGTACTTTCCTTCCAAAAAGCCTCGGGGTCTGGCAGTATTTACAACTCCATGGGCACCCCCTGCTGATTTCTATGGGTGAAAGTAACACCTTCGGGTCAAAACATGGATAATTGTTCAGGTCAACATGTTCACGTTTTCCGGTTTGGACAATCCTGCCGCTTGAGTCTTTGGATGCAATTCCCTTGACATGGCCAATATCCCCACCGGTTTTGAGGGCTCTTATAAGACAAGGGAGTGTTTCTTCACCTTCCCCGATCACCACATAATCGAAATACTCAAGTGTCTCCCTGGGTGCACCGGACGGATGAGGTCCGCCTGCTATGAATATTGAATCAGTTGTAGATCTGTTCACTTCCTCAAAAACGGATCCAGCCTGTTTTGTGACAAAACTATACAGCATAATTCCATCTTGCGGTTGTTTTGCAAGGGATGCTTCAGGAACCAGAGGTGCGAGTGCCGCAAGGCTGTATGAGTTTTTCTTATTCCACCTAAAATAAGTATTCATGTTGTCACCTGTTGAATATATGCCAATCTCACTCATCAGACACTACTACTACTATTACCATTACCACCATTACTGTATGAACGTAAACGGAACAAATGTAAAGCAAAGTAACCCAAGCACGAAAGTAATAACTCCGACTGCCATCCGGTTATTGTCAAGTTCGATTTCATCATTGAGTGGTGTAGGATGTCCTGCTGCTGCAAAGAACGAAAGGAACAGTGCCCAGACTATCCAGATAAAACCGCTTTGTTTCATGATATAAGTAACATATATGCCTATTGTGAGCAATACATACGGCATGATCGAGGAAACATACTTCGCATTTTCACCCATCATTGCCCGAAGGACATGACCGCCATCAAGTTGTCCGGATGGCAGAAGATTTAACATGGTGACCAACATTCCCACCCATCCTGCGAACGCTACCGGATGAATGAATTCACCAACCGAACCTACAAAGTTCATCAGAAGGGTAAACAGGGGTGGGTTTTGCAATTCCATCATCATCATATCTTGCGATGGTATTACTGGCGGAAGGTTGAGACCTATTATTGTGACAAGGATCGATGCGGCAAGTCCTATAAGCGGACCTGAAACACCGACATCGAACAACGCTTTCCTGCTCGGTATTGGTCCCCTGTGTTTGATAATTGCACCCATTGTCCCGATAATTGTGGGGACTGGTATGAAATATGGCAGTGATGTGTGCATTCCGTGCATTCTTGCTGCGATGTAGTGTCCCATTTCATGGGAACCTAAGACTGTCATGATAGCGATCGTGAACGGTAGTCCCTGTATGATCTGTGAAGGAGCGCTGGCAAGGTCAACACCAAACATTTCAGCACCTACGAGCATTGTGGTAAATACCGTAGCAAGCGCAAGCACTACATTGATCCACACGCGCTCACGTTTTTCTACAAATGGGGATGCGACAAGTATGTGCTCCCCGAGTTCGTATTTGATTGTGAACTGGTAACCCTTTTCTGCGAATGGTGTCCACAATTTTTGGAATATGACATTGGAATCTTCATTTGGTATGCCGTAAAAGAACAAGGACCCATTGTTTTCTACAGCATCGTATATCTGGAAAACAGATTCGATCTGGTTGTATAACTCCTCAAAACTTTCATCCGTCATTTTTTCGACCGTGTCAGTATGTGGTGTATGATCCAACACTTCATCTGGTATATCATCGGGCATTGTTTTTTGGTCCATTTTAGTATCTATTCATACAGGACTTCTACATATCCGTTCTGGCTGTCGATCTTTACTATTGCACCATCTTCAAGCATTTCATAAGGGTTGGTTTCCATTCGGTCTACAAGCGGAATGCCGGATATTATGGCACCTACAGCCACGATGGGTTCGGATTCGATATTGATCATCGCGGATGGTGCAACACCATTCTTGCTCAATTGGTAAAGGACATAAGAACCTACGGTTGAACCTTTTCCATGCGGGAATACAAGCACCCTGTCTTTTATGGACCTGCCGTAAAGGTCATGTTCGCGCTCGACAATAATTCCTGTTTTCGGGTCAACATTCCCAAGAAATGAGATCGCATCATGGGATATGAGCACTTTGCCCTGTGCAACACCCCTTGCAATGCTGCGGCAGGGGATTCTCTTAGTTACCATTGCCATCTGTGTCACCTGATCCTTTGAGTGCCTCTTTGATACAATCTTCAATACTGCCGAACCTTGCAGGTACTTTACACATGCCAGGGACATAGGCCAGTGCTTTGCCCGAGTTTACCATCATAAGTTTATAGTTCTCGCTTGCCGGGGATACGACCATGCATGTGTCGCATACCACAAGCGCGCCGCTTCTTTCGATCTTGTCAACGAACTGGGGATAATGCTCTGCCACTTCGCGTGATGTACAGACCCAGACATCCTTCCCGACCCGTTTCTTATCCAGCAGCCGTGCGATATGCGCGAGTTCATCAGCCGAACAGTGCGGGCAGCCTAAAGCGACCATATCGACATCTGCCCCCCTTTTTGCTTCGTCGGGCATTCTGTCATAAACCCCACGTATCTGTTTTTCTTCGATAATGATATTCTCATCAGGTTTCCCAAATGTCATCTTGCGTGCATCAGGTGTTACGCCGTCTACATGATACAGGGCAACTGCACCGGATGCTGCCATTGCGGCACCGAGCGCTTTGAGTTCATCTCCTTCCGGTTCGTTTTGAAGGAAGAACAATGGAACCCTGCTCCCGACATCTCCGCCTATAAGGTATCCGAGTGCAGCGTAATCAGAACCCGAAAGGTTGCATTCAACTGTAACCGATACAGATGGTTTGCGTTTCTCCTCCAGGTGGTATCCGAAGTTTGCGGTCTTTCCGATAAGTGCGGCTGATAATGCGGATGGTCCTCCTTCCCTGTTCGTGCGTGCGCCGAGAACCGAGTTTGCATATGATATTGCGGAAGATTCGCTCCATGCTACGTGATCTCCGTACCCGAGTGTGAAGTTGTCAAGATAATAGGGTGTGCAGGTGCATTTTGGGGTCACGCCGAGTTTTTCGTATGCGGCGATGATCTTCTGTTGTTTTTGTGAGAATTTGGGGGTGATTCCCATTTCATTCCACCGGACAAGGTCCATTCCGGCAGGGTTTAAAATGGATGGCACTTTGACCTTTCCTTCAAGGTCAGATATCCATTCAAGCCCGGCATCACCGATGGTTTTGTAGGATACGCCTGCGATCTGTGCACTTTTGATCGGTATGAGGCGGTCTGCACCGTAGATGTCACCGAGTGCGACCAGTATCTCGATCGCTTTTTGCAGTGTTTCCCCGTCTTCACCGCTAAGTGTCCGCTCTTCTTCTTTTGTGAGATACATGTTAAGTGTTCACTCCTGAGGCATCTTTGCACGTTCGAAGTCCCGGGCCTGTGCAAGCACTTTGGTGGCATCAATGCCGACTTTTGTGGTGGTGCCATCGGGTGCGCCTCTTGGGTCAAGTGAACTTCCGCGAACGTTGGGGATTATCATGATATCGGTATCGCCCTTGACGCGCGTTGCTATTGCGAATTCGACATCATCCGGGTTGAAAATGTCGATGTCTTCGTCCACTACAACAACATGTTTGAGGCTTGTGTGGGCAGCAAAGGCTGCCATGATGGCATTTTTTCCATCGCCTTCGGTCTGTTTGTCGATCTGAACGACAGCGTGCAGGTAACAACACCCACCTTCTGTGAGTACGACATTCCTGATTGTTGTGACCTCGCCGACTGCGTTGTATATTTTTGGCTCGTAAGGCACTCCCATCATGAGCAGGTGCTCGGCGCCTGCGGGCAGTATTCCGTGATAGATGGGATCGCGGCGGTGTATTACTTTTGTGATGTGGATGACAGGCTCTTTGCGTACATGGTCGTAGGTTCCTGTGATGTCCACGAAGGGTCCTTCGTCTGCAACCTCGACAGGGTCTATGTATCCTTCGAGAATGATCTCCGCGTGCGGTACTTTGATGCCGTTATCGCATTCGAACAGTTCCACAGGTGCACCGCGAAGTGCGGCTGCATATTCGAATTCCCTGCCAACGGGCACGCGGGTGGTTGTTGCGAATGTGATGAGCGGGTCAGCGCCAAGTACGATGGCTACGGGTAGTGATTCGCCTTTTGCTGCTGCGTTTTTGTGAAGAAGGTATGTGTGCCGTGGCGGTACGAGGCGTGCAGCCAGTTTGTTTTTTCCAATGACCATTAGCCTGTGTATGGATGCGTTCATGGTGCCGTCATATTCGGATACCACGATGCCGGCTGTGATGTAAGCACTGCCATCGCACTCGAAGTGTGTCATTATCGGGAGTTTCGTGAGATCGACATCGGTCTCAATGACCTCTTTTGTGGGCGAATCGGAAACGATGTTTGTTTCGCCGTCCGGTGAGACGCCTGCAAGTCTCTCGATGATGTCGTTTTTTGGAACGTTGAACATTGCTGCAAGTTCATCGCGTGAGCCGAGCAGGTTCATGACAGCTTGTTTTCCATTCACGTCATGGAAAAGGATGGGCGCGCCTTTTTCTTTCGCTATTCGGGGCGCTTCGAATTCCGGGGATACGGGATGGGTTATTTCGATAAGTTTGCCTGTAGATCTGAGTTGATCTATGAAGTTTCTAAAGCTCATGGTATCTTTTATAGGAAAGGTTTGAGGTGATAAATATTTGTTGTTGTTTGGGCATTGTCCTTTTAGCAATAAATCAGATTAATTCTCGAAAAACCGATTTAAGAGGTTTTATGGATTTTAATTACTTTTTAGCCTTTTAGCAATAGCATCTGCTTCATTAAACGACTCTAATATTGTTTATTTGTATATCCTTAATCGCCTCGCTTCTTCATTTCCAAGTAAGGTTTTCAGGGATTCATAACTAATTTTATTTGCAGAATATTTTGATGACACTTGTTTTTTGATGTCTTTTAGTTCAAGTTCCTATCAAATTGAATCCAAAACAATCTTTTTGATATACTCTCCCACGCTTTTAAAGTATTCATTCGCTATGGTTTCAATTTTGAGGTATGTGCCGACGGTGTCGGTGCATCCTGCGCTGAGGGTCGTGAGGATTAGGATTGCGGTGGTTATGATGATGGTTGTTTTGTTGGATTGCGTCAAAATTGAACTGTGGTGAGAATATTTAAGGATTGTTGTTTTCATCATTTGCCGGTAATATATCAATTAACTCGACCAAATCCACTGTTCTGTAATGCTGCGAGGCTTGATCATGTGCGTTCTTCCCTCACTTCTTGCATAACAGACTACATGATGGTTAATGCATCGGTACACGTTCGTGTACCCATACAATGTGTTGGTTTTGAGCGAAAACAAAACATTTTATGGAACTTTCGATCAGTGCTGTTGCAAAATCGTCTTTAGAAAACGTTAAAGTATCATCAGATACAAAATATTACCTGATAAAATGGGCGAAGTAAAGACAACAGTTAGTTTTCCATCGAGTTTTCCGTTATCAGTCAAGGTTAGTGAAAGCGATATGCCTGATTTTATAAAGAAGACACTTGCCATTGAACTGTACAGGGAAGGTAAACTATCTCTTGGCAAGGCGGCTGAACTGGCTGGTGCACGAAACAAATGGGAGATGCTTACAATTTTGGACAGTAGCGGTGTTCCACTCAACTATACTATTGAAGATGTTGAAGATGACTTAAACACTCTTGAAAGGATTATTGGATGATATGACGACAGTATCCAATTCAACCCCACTTATCGCACTGTCAAAGATTGGAAAGATTGAACTCTTTCGTGAATATTTTGGGCAGATCTACATACCAAAAGCAGTCTATGAAGAAGTCGTAGTAAATGACGGAATTCTCTATGGGGCAGAGGAAGTCGCAAAGGCTGACTGGATAATTGTGGAGGGTGTGGGGAATGTACTTGCTGTTGAATCATTATCAATGTATCTTGACGCAGGGGAATCTGAAGCAATCGTACTTGCAAAGGAAAAAGATTGTCTGCTCATCATTGATGATGGTGATGGAAGAAAAGCAGCCAAAAATATGAATATGGACATCATAGGAACGGTTGGGATTTTGCTAAAGGCAGGCAGGGATGGTAAAATAGACCTGCGAGAATCTCTTGATGAACTGAATGCCTGCGGTTTCAGGCTAAGTGAAAAGGTCAGGAATTTTGTTTTGAGCAAAGCATAAGGTTTTGGATTACACATCCTGCACGATTTACGCCGCAAGGGCGGAAGAAGTGTGCGGTATTTTGATGCCATTATCGCATTCGAACAGTTCTACAGGTGCACCACGATGTCGGCTGCATATTCGAATTCCCTACCAACGGGCACGCGGGTGGTTGTTGCGAATGTGATGAGAGGGTCAGCGCCAAGTACGATGGCTACGGGCAGTGGTTCGCCTTTTGCTGCTGCGTTTGTTAATACTGCACCTCGGATGGTGCGGAATTTTTACGTATCAGGTCCATTATTCCTGCTTTACCACTCTTTACAGGTTCTGCTCCAAAACCAAACATTGCAGGACCGGCGCCTGAGCCGCCAAATAACTCTTTATTTGCAAGGTCAACGATTTCTTTGTATATTCTCTTGTATGCAACACAGTGAGGATCAACGCCTTTTATTTCACCGCCATTCGGTGTAATAGCATTATAAGGGCATCCGCCCCTGCAGTATTTGATGTGGGTACAATCCGCGCATTCCTGGTCCACGTAATCCTTGTACTGGTGCATAAGTTTCCACGCGTCAGACCGGGCAAGATCTTCCATGCTTGGGTGGTCATATACATTACCCATCACATATTCCGGCATGCCTACAAAGCGATAGCAGGGATATATGGCCCCATCGGGTCCAACTGCAAAAGTATCCCCCATACAATCCACAAATGTACAGACAGTACCCCGACCACCGAAATAGCATTGGCATAGGTTGTCAAGGTTCATGAGCTGGATGTCATTCAGGTTTTCCAGGTATTGGTCAAGCAGATAAACTAACAATTCCCCATATTCTTTCGGAGAAAGTGCCCATTTTTCAGGGTTGTCATCACGTAAGGATGGTAGTGCGGGATGCAATTTGAGGTTCAGGCCGTTGTCAAGGAAAAATTTGAAAATATCTTCCTTGAATTTTATGGAATGGGAAGTAAAAGTGCAGATAAAACTCACGTTGAGACCATTGGCTTTTGCAATCTCATAGCCTGCCATGGTCTTGTCGTAGTATCCCTCTCCCCTCTGGTAATCAGTGAGTTCCTTTGGACCGTCCAGGCTGGAACCGATCGGGATATTATATTCAGCCAGTATATTGGCAAGTCCGGGAGTCATTTTCCATAGGTTTGTCTGCAGGGCAAAAGCGATTCCCTGTTCATGCAACTCATCAGCCAGCGCAGGCAGGGCTTTTCGATAAAATTCTTCACCTGCAAGTAGCGGTTCCCCGCCATGGAAGGTAAAGGTAACCGGTTCTTTCCGGAAATCCTTGAGCCATTTAACAATCTCATCAATGGTCTCAATGGTCATAACCGGAGAACTTTCTTCGGAACTCCAGCAGTATTTACAATTGGATGGGCAGCCTAATGTCGGGATTATCATTACATGGAAGGACATGGTATATCTCCTTTTTATCGTTGGTTTTCAAAGTAGTAATGGTTTTAATAGTTTTCCTATAAGGTTCCTGGATTGCCGGATTGGATTTTGTGGTTTGCCATCCTTTCATAAAATGTCAAAATATTCGGAACTATATGGGCAGCGACGAGGTTGGGTTATAGTCAAGAACCTAATATCTTTGACATATATTGAACACTTTGTTCTCTTGGCGTTTTTTGCGGTGTATGGTTTTGGTCACCGCAAAGAGCGTGAAGTCCGCAAAGACCGTTTAAATAGTTCGTTTTTTGATTCTAAAGAAGCGGTTGCTTGAAATTGAGGTAAAAGTTATAATGTTACGTTCACCCGTATCTAATTTCAATGTGCTGCGGCGGTAAGGGGGTATATACACTTGCGCGGCACGTTCATATTTTTACATCAATAAATGCAGCATAGCGTTTCGCTTACCAACGTTATTTAGAATGTTTTGATCTTGCTGTTTTTCAGGCATTCCTGTTAGCAACAACGGGAACATGATAAGACACAGGCATTTGCATATCGTACTTTATGCCACTTGAACCATATATTTGGGCATTTACAGTTCGCAAAAAGCATCTGCAGGTATTTGTGATCGTGTCCTTATCCTGTGTAGACTGGTTACCCTTATATACTATTATGCATAATAATGCATAATATGGTACGCCCAAGAAAAAGACGAATGGTGGATTTTGAACATAATACAAGACACTACAGTCCCTCAGGAGTTTTAACAAATATTCCTGAGAAAGTCAATATAACCATTGACGAACTCGAAGCACTTAGGCTATGTTATCTTGAGAAGTTAAATCAAAGTAATGCAGCTCTTAGAATGCATATTCACCAGTCTACACTTCAAAGGACGTTACGAAGAGCATTAGGTAATATAACTGATGCTCTGGTAAATGGAAAAGCAATCAATATACAAGGAGGAAATTATACAATGCCAGGTAGAAATGGAACAGGACCCTCGGGACAGGGCAGTGGAAATATTCAAGGTCGTGGAAGAGGACAGCGCGGAGGCGGAGGCGGTGGCCGGGGCGGTGGATTCGGCGGACCTGATGGAAAATGTAAATGTCCGAACTGTAACTATGAACAAACACATCAACCTGGTACGCCGTGTGCCCAGGCCAAATGCCCGGAATGCGGGACAATGATGATACGGATGTAAAATATCCAAACAGGTGATTATTGAACTATGTCAGGCGGTAACAGGACAGGGGCCACGGGACGGGAATGGGTCCTGGTATAAGGAAGGGGTGCATGATATTGCCCATGCCATGACGAACCCAGATATATGAACCGTGTGCAGGTGGTAGTAAATCGAGACCTGCATGGAGGGTGGATCATAGTTATGTACACTCGATGGATCCCCTGTGAAGTATGCACCGCCTTATGTGCCAGCAGTGTTATGGCTGCTGATTACTTGTGTTTATATATTATCTTCAAGATGAAACATGATAATATAAATAAAAATTGAGAATATTATGGGGATAATGTACTATGAAAAATGTCATAAATACTTAAAACGACTTCAAGTTATTTTTCCAAACGGATTATCTTCAAAATATCCAACAAACTTTTCGATAGTTTGTGATGAACCTGTATCAGACCCAAAAAGCAATCTGGAAAGGGTTGGCTTGTTCATGTAAATGACTGTCGGCTCGCCATCGATGCCGCCAAGTTCAGAAGCCATTTCAATTGCATCATACATATTACCAAAATCATCAACAAGACCAAGGTTCTTAGCCTTTGCTCCTGTGTAAATACGCCCATCTGCAAGATCCTTGACATCGCTCCGGCTCATGTTACGACCGCTTGCCACTTCATCAACAAATCGGTTATAAACTTCAATGATAACCGTATCGGCATATTCCTTTTCATCATCCGAAAGTCCTCTCCACGGCCCGCCCATGTCCTTGAATTCACCTGATTTGGCAACGTGGAACTCAATTCCCTCTTCTTCATAATATCCGGACATGTTCTCGAACGTCCAGATAACACCGATACTTCCTGTCATTGTAGATGGGTTTGCATAGATCATGTCAGTAGGTGCTGAAATATAATACGCCGCACTTGCAGCCACATCACCCATTGAAACCACGATCGGAACATCTTCCGCTTGCGCTTTCTTAATCTCTGCGACTATTTCTTCAGCCGCAGCCGGCGAACCGCCAGGGCTGTTGATACGAAGAACAATTGCCCGTATTGACTCATCCTCAACAGCATCCTGAATATAATCAGATATCTCCTCAGAGGTCACATATCCAAGACCACCGGGAATGCTGCCCGAGAGCATCGTACCCTGGACATAGATCACTGCCACCCTGTCATCTTTAGTGTAAAATTCCCCGCCTGCACTGTAATATATTGCAGCAAAACTTGCACCAATGACCAATATCAGGATCATGACCACAGCGATGTACTGCTTTTTCCGGCCTTTTCTTTTGGGAATTTGTTCCTGTGGAACCGGGTCATCCTGCATAGTATGGTGTGATAGTGTATAATCTGAAATCATCTGGTGCCTCTGCAATTGTATATCTTACATCTTTATATAATGAATCTATATATTCAAAAGCTTTCCCTTCGTATAATTGCCGCAAGCGAAATATATTTTATAATTGCATACATCCACCATCCTACATAATAAGATAATACATGGAGAAATAAAATGTCTAAATTTCCATCTGATAAACCTGTGCTCGTAACCTGCGGACTTCCTTATGTCAACGGGAAAGCCCATATCGGGCACCTGCGCACATACATACCTGCCGATATCTTTGTCAGGTCATTGAAAAAACAAGGGCAAGAGGTGGTATTTGTCTGTGGATCAGATACACACGGCACACCGATCGTGGTCAATGCCGAACAATTGAACACCACACCGGATGAACTTGTCCGGAAATACCACAAGCATTTCGATGAGACGTTTAAGGACATGAACATACATTTCGATGCTTTCGGGACTACGGATGACCCTGAAAATCACAACCGTACACTCGATATTGTTAGCAAACTGATCGAGAGCGGCTACACCTACCCAAAAATAATAGAAATAGCATACTGCCCGGGATGCGACCGGTTCTTGCCTGACAGGTACGTGCAGGGTATATGTCCACACTGCGGTGAGACCGCACGCGGTGATGAATGTGACCAGGGATGCGAGAAACATCTTGAACCCGGTGAACTGAAAGAGCCGAAGTGCACGGTATGCGGAGGAGGCGCAGAATACCGTAAACAGGAGCATTACTTTTTCAAATTATCAGAGTTTAAGGATTTCCTTTTGGAATATCTTGAAGGTATGGAAGGTACTTCGAACGCAAGGAACTATGCGATAGGCTGGGTGAAGCAGGAACTCACGGACTGGTGCATCACAAGAAATCTTGACTGGGGTGTGAAGTTTCCCGGGCATGATGATCTTGTTGTATATGTCTGGGTGGATGCACCGATCGGATATATTGCATTTACCGAGGAATGGGCAAGTGCAAACAATGGGGACTGGGAAAAGTTCTGGAAAGGAGATGGAAGGATCATTCATTTCATTGGCGGTGACATTACCTACCATCACTGCATCTTCTGGCCTGCCATGCTAAAGGGGGCAGGCTACAGCCAGCCGTGGGCGGTCGTGGCTTCAGGAATGGTAAAGATCGAAGATAAGACATTCTCAAAGAGTCGCGGTTATGTTGTATGGGTCGGAGAGGACTATCTTGACCACGGATTCCATCCTGACCTGCTACGCTACTACCTCACAAGTTACACATCACACACAAAGGAGTTGAACTTCTCCTGGAAAGTGTTTCAGGAAAAGATCAATACCGAACTCGTTGCCGTGTTTGGCAATTTCCTGTACAGGACATTGCTATTCGCCCATAAGAACTTTGGAGAGATTCCAGAAGGTGAGATCGAGCAGGATGTGCTGGATCATATAACCGGCACGATTACAAAGGTCAATGGGGTAATGGGAGATTATGAGTTCAAGAAGGCAGTGGATTCTGCTATGGCCCTGGCATCATATGGCAATGTGTATTTCCAGTCAAACGAGCCGTGGAAATTGATAAAAGAGGATAAGACTGCCTGTGGCAAGGTAGTTGCAAACTGTATCCAGATCGCAAAGGCACTTACTATATTGTTCGAGCCGGTCCTGCCACAAAAAATGGAAGAGGCATGGGCACAGATCGGAATGGTTGGTGATATTCATGCTGCTACATACAGCGATGCAACGGTGCTGGTCAATAGTGGAACACAGCTTCCAAAACCAGTGATCCTGTTCGGGAAGATCGAAGAAGACCAGACCGGGAAAATGGAAAAAATCTCAAGTGCAAGAGTGGCAGAAGCGCTTGCAAAAGAATCCGGTGCAAAAGACGGGGAAGTGAAGGATATGGAAACAGAAAAAGAGAATAAAACAGAAACAGGACCGGAAACAAATGAAGAGATTACATTTGATGATTTTTCAAAGTTAGATATCAGGATCGGAAAGATCGTTACAGCCGAACCTGTCAGGAAATCGAATAAATTGATGCGTCTTGAGGTTGATATTGGTGAAGATACACCCAGACAACTGGTTGCCGGCATCAAGGAGACGCACGACCCCGTACAGCTCATCGGACGTCAGGTCGTGGTGTTTGCAAACCTCAAGCCTGCAAAACTCTGCGGCGTGGAGTCAAGGGGCATGGTACTTGCAGGGGATACAAATGGTGCGGTGTTGCTTACGCCTGAAAAAGACGTGGTGCCTGGGACGCGGGTACGGTGAGTTAGGAGATGTCCAACTGGTGAAATGTTGTGATCTGATCGCTGCCAGCGTTTCGTATTTCAGACCGGATATACAGTATTAGCACGATTTGAGTGTTGTTATCGGCACTCCAATCAATCCTGTTCATCCCCTGCCCATTATGCCTGCGTACCATGTAGATTATGGTATGTATGGGATGCGCGCCAACTCCCTACTTAAATCCCGTACCTTTACACCTGTGTTGAGTTGAGTGCCTGCTACGCCTGCAATGCGTGCAGGTAACGCGGATACTGCATGTGAAATCTGCGTTCATCTGCGTTTCGTTATAATTCGAGCCAGAAGAAATTAAAAAATCTCGTTTTTATACTACTCCGCAAGTATAATTTACAGTTATCTTGTAATAAAACCGATGCATGAAGGTTAATTGATAACCAAGAGTTACAAAAAACTGACGAGGATTAGTATATATGAGATAAATTAGGCAACCCATTTGGATATTGGTGATGTTGCGATGTGTCCAGATGTCATTCAATAGTGGTAAAATGATGGGAAGAACGCGCGCGAGGATTTTCCAGGTATTGGAATTACGATCATTTTTTATTCATTTCATATGTACGGTTCGAATACCAAAACCTATATATTTAGGATTGCCTAATAATACCCATTCAAACATAACGCCGTGAACACCATGCAAGCAGAACGTATTGAAGAATACCTTGAAACCATCCTGTACCTTATCAAGAAGAACAACGCACCTGCTAAAACCAAGCAGATAGCGGACGAGATGAATATCTCCTCACCCAGTGTAACAGAAATGATCCGAAAACTATCAGATGAAGGTTTTGTAGAATACAAGCCCTACTACGGAGTGGAATTCACAAAAAAAGGTGCGCTGGAAGCAGCCAGGATCAAACGGAGGCATCAGGTGCTTGAAATGTTCCTTGTTGATATATTGGATATGGACACAAAGGTCGCCCACAGCGAAGCATGTAAACTTGAGCATGCAGTATCTGATACAGTTCTTGAACGCATCTGTACTTACATCGGACACCCTGACTTATGTCCTGACGGCAATCCGATCGATGAGGGAGAATGCTGTATCAGGTCAAAAGAACAGTATATTGTGCTGTGCGAGATGAAAGAAGGCGAGCATGGGATTGTCTCTATGATGACCCTGCCACCTGAAACAAAAGAGAGGCTAACATCGCTTGGACTGATCATCGGTGAAGAGGTACGTATCAAGCGCAAGCAGAAACAGGGTCCCATCTCGATTATGACACTCGGCACCGAGATCGCACTCGGAAATGACATTGCAAGCAGTATATACGTAAACCCGGAAAGGATTAGACACAGACGACTCAGGAGACGTGGTCGCAATTAGAACCTCATTTTGTAACAACGATACGGACAATCATACTATTGCTAATTCCAGACACGATACAACCATTGCATTCGTAGGCAACCCTAGTGTCGGAAAAAGTGCTTTTTTCTCACGCCTCACAGGTGTCGGAGTAGATATATCGAACTATCCTGGCACAACAGTTGAGCTTAAGCACGGAAGCGTCAAGATCGGGACGAAAACAGTTGATGTGGTTGACCTCCCTGGCATATATTCCCTTGGTGCGGCAACCGATGATGAGAAAGTGTCCAAACGATACTTGCTGAAAGAAAAACCAGATACCATTATAAATGTACTGGATGCAACACGCCTTGAGCGTAATCTTTACCTCACATTGCAACTCCTTGAACTCAATATTCCGGTAGTTGTGGCCATGAACCAGATGGATGCCGCAGAGGAAATGGGAATTTCGATCGACATTCCAAATCTCTCAAATATTCTCGGTGTTCCGGTCATACCGACTGTTGCAACAAAAGGGATAGGACTTGACGATGTTGTGCATGCGGCAATAGGCGAAAATGCAAAAGTCAGCCGCATAAAAGTGCATTATGACGGACATATCCGCAGTGCGCTTGACCGACTTGATGGAACATTCTCGGATATTGACCGTGGTGTCAAGATGCGGGCACTCCTGAATGATGAGGACTTCGTTATGATGTGTTGTTCTAAAGATGATGCCATACAACTGCTTGAGGTCTCATCATCAATAACAAAAGACATTGAGCAGGCACACGGGATGTCAATATACGATACGATCGCCCGCGATATATATGGTGAGGCAGGACATATCGTGGACAGTGTCGTTAAAAGGACCGAACGCAGAAAAACCCTGAAAGATAGGATTGACAATATACTTACATCCCAGTATATGGGTATTGCAACGCTTGTTGCCGCACTGCTGCTGACATTCGCAATCGTGTTCTACATTGGCGGGATACTGGAAGGGGGAATAGTAGACCTGTTTGAGATGTATCTGATACAACCTGCCAGGCTAATTACAGCAGGAATGCACCCTGTTCTGCAAAATGCACTCATTTATGCACTGCTCGGGATCGAGGCAGGTTTTGCGATCGCCATTCCATACATCGCAGTATTCTACATCATCCTGTCCCTATTCGAGGATTCCGGATACCTTACCAGGGCAGCGTTCTTGCTGGATACCCTGACACATAAGGTCGGTCTTCACGGAAGAGCCATAATACCGCTTATTCTGGGATATGGCTGCAATGTACCTGCAATCATGTCCACGCGTGCCCTTAGCACCATCCGGGAGCGCAGGATCGCTTCGATTTTGATCGCACTTACACCCTGTTCTGCAAGGACTGTGATCATCTTGGGGCTTGTGGGAACGTTTGTCGGATATTGGGCAGCGATCTCTATCTATATTTTGGAACTTGCAATTATTTTTTCCACAGGATGGATACTTGGCAAGGGATTGCCGGGTGAGAGAACAGGATTTATCATGGAAATGGCACCACTCCGCAAGCCCGACCCAAAAGCAACACTGCAAAAAACATGGCTGAGGATCCGTGAATTCGTTTATGTGGCATTCCCGCTTTTGGTAATAGGCAGTGCAGTACTTGGTGCTGCGGATGCGGTCGGGATACTTGATGCTTTTGAGAGTGCGATAGGTCCAGTATCGATGGGCTTGCTGGGGCTTCCGGCATTTGCAGCGACCGCACTTGTATTTGGTGTCCTGCGAAAGGAAATGGCCCTCGAAGTGCTTGCAGTTCTTGCGGGTACGGCTAATTTTGCACTGGTACTTACACCTTTGCAGATGTATGTGTTTGCTGTCATCACGACCATTTATGTTCCTTGTGTTGCAACCATTGCAATACTCAAACACGAACTTGGATGGAAGGATACCGCATGGATATCAATATTTACAATGGTACTTGCTCTTGTTGTTGGTATGCTCATCAATTCTCTTGCATCGATTTTAATTTAACTCTGGGAATGGCCCCATCTTGCGAAGTCCGGTGATAGTTCGCCACAACATCTATTATTTATTGTTCGTAACCGAACGAATGGAAAGGTATATATAAGCTAGCAATGTCATTACCCCCTATGACCCGCATTACTCCACCCCACATGTTTTGGAACACCATTCCCGCTTTGGCGGACCTGTTTGAGATGAGTACTTCGTACGAACCTGCTTTTGACGAAATGGGGTCACTGCTTGAACTGATCGGAACACATGGTTCAGTGAACAAGGATGTTGTTGTGTATGAGAATGAAGAAGTGTATCATGTCCACACACAAAAAATGCTCACTCCTGCTTAGGGGCTGCGTAGAAATAAGTTAGCAAATATAACAGACGATTTGTGTAGATATACAGCACATACGCCAATATAAATTACAGTTTACTACATAACAATCAATAAAATATTAACCGCCGATGAACGCGGATAAACGCAGATAAAATGCTGTAAATCTGCGTTCATTTACGTTTATCTGCGGTTCGAATTCTCCATTGAATCTGGGGAGAACTATAAATTGATTTTGATATGTTATTCTCAGGTAAGCCCTTACGTTGACTTTAAACAATGATGTTGATGCATTATGCCACAATAAACTCCATTCCTTCAGTAGAATTGGGTCTGATCACACCAATAACAGCAATTGATAATTAGTATTTGTTTAGCGACTTTTGACACCGAAGCAATATGCCGGAGGCAGCGCATCCCGCTATCACTAATGAATTTCTCATATTTTCATATATGAACAATGTGAATTATCATAGATTGTAGGCGATACTTTAATCAAAATATGATATTTGAATGGGGCTTAAAGGTGTCAGGTATGTTTTGCCAGAAGTTCATCCAAAAAAGTAGATATTGACGACTCAATGCACCAAATAAGATAATCCTCGCTAAACTCAAATTAACTCGGACTATATACTTCTATAAAGGTTGTCCCACAAGCCAAAGCATGTGTATAAATCATACATATTAAATCCGAGATGGGTATAAAATACATGATTTACATCAATAATTACCTTATTGAGATAAGATATGGTAAATTTGTGCAATGGAAATTAGTTTTGGGACAGTCTGTACAAATCGTATTAACTATGCATATAAATTATATAAAACCCGAAAATAAGCGATCCCGAAGGGATTCGAACCCTTGACCCTCGGGTTAGAAGCCCGATGCTATATCCTGGCTAAGCCACGGGACCGCGTAGGATTGTGTTTGCTGTGATTGGAGTACGAAATAGTTGTTTATACATAAAAGGTTTGTGTACATACAGTACAAATAAGCGTTCCTGACATGTCAGGAACACCCATTATCCTGAAAAATCTATTTTCGGGGCAAAGTACTGGAAAATTCATTCTACAGCATACATATTAATATAGACTGTTGTCAATATTAGGAATGCTTACAGCATCACATTTAACGAGGCTTTATACATGAGTGAACTATTAATATATTCAAACGGTGAGTACGTGCCGAAATCCCAGGCTACCACCTCTCTTTATGACCATGGGTTCCTGTACGGTGACGGTGTCTTTGAAGGCATCAGGGCGTACAACGGACGTGTTTTTAAGTTAGGTGAGCACATTGATAGGTTATACGACTCTGCAAAAGCGATCGCACTTAAGATACCGATGTCAAAAGAGGAAATGAAAGAAACGATCCTTGAGACCCTGCGAAAGAACAATTTAAAAGACGCATATATAAGACCCATCGTATCAAGAGGTGTGGGCGATCTGGGACTCGACCCCCGCCAATGTCCAACACCAAATATCTACATCATAACACAGGAATGGGGTGTAATGTATGGTGACCTCTATGAAGTTGGCCTGACCGCAATAACGGTCGCTATCAGGCGAAACGCGCCGGATGCTCTTTCACCTAATATCAAGTCGATGAATTACCTCAACAACATCCTTGCAAAGATCGAAGCGAACGAAAAAGGCGGGGATGAGGCTATATTCCTTGATAATAACGGCTATATTTCCGAAGGTTCTGGAGACAATATCTTTGTCATCAAGAATGGCAAAGTAGTAACCCCTCCAACCATCAATAACCTCAAAGGCATAACAAGAGCCGCAGCAATAGACATCTTAAAGGAGATGGGTTATTCGATTACCGAGACAAACATCGGTCTGTTCGACCTATATACAGCAGATGAAATATTCGTAACAGGCACGGCTGCCGAATCCGCCCCGGTCACAAAAGTTGACGGGCGTGTGATCGGTGATGGAAAACCAGGTCCTATTACAAAAAAGATGGTCGTGGCATTTGAACACATCACACAGAATACCGGCACACCGATCAATCCTTAGCATCAACGTTTTCGCGGGATTGGACATGAGTTTTTTTATAGTATATAATCTATAAGATTGTGTAGTCCGGGTTAATTCGACCGTAGGAAGGATTTTCTCGTTGCATATAATCTATAAGATTATGTAGTCCGGGTTAATCCGAGCGTCAGCGAAGATTTCTCGTTACCGGGAATGGTTCGGGAAACCGCAAGGGGCACAGGGAAAAATAAGGATTCTTTGCGGTGAGTCTTTTTTGCTGCGATCCATTTATCCGAAATATATTAAAATGTCACTTGGATGTATAATGAGTGGATCTAAATCACATGCAACGCAAAGAATTCCGTGAACTGACATCGGTCGAAGATGCCCGTATTCTTGTAAACGGGATTGGGATGCAGCCAAAAACAATATCTATCCTTATTGAAAACTCGATCGATCACATAATTGCAGAGGATATCGTCTCCAGGGTGGATGTTCCTTCATT
The DNA here is from genome assembly GCA_020793565.1 of Candidatus Methanovorans sp. Classification (GTDB taxonomy): domain Archaea; phylum Halobacteriota; class Methanosarcinia; order Methanosarcinales; family Methanosarcinaceae; genus Methanovorans. The sequence goes on along the minus strand of DQIP01000216.1, from coordinate 3,205 downwards.
TAACAAATCTGTAATGGACGGTTATGCCGTAAGAGCAGAAGATACATATCAAGCAAGCGAGACCAATTCCTGTACAGTAAAACTTATAGGCTCGGTACCTGCCGGATGCCAGGACCGGTTTTTCGTAGGTGACGGCGAAGCGGTCGATATCTCTACAGGTGCCCCGATACCACAAGGCGCTGATGCTGTCGTGATGATAGAGCAAACAAAACAACAGGGCAACGACATATCCATAGATCGACCCGTGCACATCGGTGAGAACATCATGCGCGCAGGTTCCGATATCATGCGGGGTGAGCGCGTGCTGCGCAAGGGTACCCGTATCGGTTCACGTGAAATAGGTGTGCTCTCTGCGATCGGGAAACGGGAAGTCCTTGTCGGAAGTGTCATGGTTGGTATTATATCCACAGGTGATGAACTCATCCAACCCGGAGAACCCCTTGAGCCCGGAAAGATATATGATACAAATTCATACGCACTCAACGCAGGTGTGATCGAATGCGGTGCAACTCCTGTTATTTATGGAATTATCCGCGATAATGACCTTGACATGGAAGAAGCGATCGACACCGCGGCCGGGGAATGCGATATCGTACTGACATCCGGCAGCACATCAGCCGGCGCAGGGGATATCATGTATCGGGTAATCGGGGAAAAGGGAATTACCCTTGCCCACGGTATTAACATCAAACCCGGCAAACCTGTTGTGATCGGCTTGATCGATGGCGTGCCAACGATAGGGCTTCCCGGGAATCCCACATCTGCGCTTACAATTTTCAATGAATTCGTGGCACCCCTCATACGGCGTGCAATCGGAGCAAGCACCGACCCAAAAACAGTAATTACCGCAGTTCTTGGTACAAGCATACGTTCACAGGGCAGGCATCAACTCTTGCCTGTGGGACTTGTACGCGGGAAGGTATATCCTGCCGACAAAGGTTCAGGCGCGATAACTACACTTGCGGATGCGGATGGTTTTATCGAGATACGACCCGAGATCGAATATATGGATGCAGGAACACCTGTTGGTGTGACATTGTTCGGTGATGTGACGCGCCCCGATGTCCTGTTTGTAGGGGGTTCCTGCCCTGGCATCGATCTACTCGAAGATCTGACAGGACTCAGGATCAGGGTTATTGGTGCAGGTTCGAGTGGAGGTTTCAGTGCAATCTCAAACGGGACTGCCGATATTGCAGGTGTAAATATGCCGGATGCTTCTGGCGAGTATAATATGCCTATCATCAAAAGAATGGGATTGTCCGGTGTCGTGCTGATCAAGGGATATAGGCGCGAGCAGGGATTGATCACAAGGCATGACAGTGAGATATCAAAGATCTGGGATATCCTTGAACATCGTCTCATCAACCGCAATCGTGGGTCGGGGACGCGTGCGCTCCTGGATATCAAACTCGGGGAACTTGCCGGGGAAAAGGGTATTTCACTTCGTGAAATGACCAGTTCAATAACAGGTTATGATTCCGGTGCAAAGACGCACCGCGCTGTCTGTGATGCGATAATGAACGGGCGCGCAGATGTAGGATTTGGTCTGAGGTCTGCTGCAGGCGAGGCAGGATTGAAGTTCATCAAGGTCGCTGAGGAGGAGTATGATCTCCTGGTTCCAAAACATCTTCTGGACATTGGGGAGATACGGGCACTGCGTGAATGTTTGGTATCAGAAGAGTTTGCAGGGAGGCTTCCTGCGGGGATTTTTGTTTATGAAGATAGCGGAAAACGGATTGAGTTGTAGATATAAATATGTATATCTTTAGCTGATATTCTAAAGTGCAAAAACCTAATCTATACGAATTGAAAAACAATGCGACCGCCACAGGCGGCATGTTCCATAATATGCCAGCATAAATAAGCTAAATCGTTAGCAAAGATTTTCTTAGCAATGGTGGGATACGCCGTCGATGGCAGATTGATCTGGCATTAAAAAGATCGTAACAAATACCAAAAATACAATCTTCTCACTGTAAGTGCAAGGTCTTGAAAATGATAAACCAGAACGAGATTGAATGGTGTATGGAGAAAACATTTTTGAGCGGGGAATGGGAGATAATTCGAAGATAGCAAGGTTACAAGTGTCACAAAGTTCAGTGATTATTTAATCGGAGATATGAATCGTTGAAGAAAATTTAAAGTGTCTCGTGTGTATAACGAGAATTTAAAAGATATGGAAGAAGGTAAAATGGCTAAAATTGAAGGAATTCGGATTCAGAATTTCAGGGTACTGAAAGACGTAACGCTTGGAAAATTATGGCACACTCCAGAATCTGCTCCTTTGACACCCATGACAGCAGTAATTGGGAAAAACGGGGTTGGGAAAAGTACGCTTTTTGATGTATTCGGATTTCTTGCTGACTGCCTTAAGATTGGGGTTGAGGAAGCTTGTGACGCAAGTGGTCGTGGTGGATTTGAAAAAATCCGTTCTCAAGATGAAAATGGACCAATTGTGTTTGAAGTATATTACAAAGAGCATGGGAATGCACGTCCTATCACGTATGTATTGTCTATTGACATGGATGAATCTGGACGGCCTTATGTTCAATCTGAGGTCCTACTACAAGGGCAGAAAGGGCAGACGTATGACCTGCCGTCTTCGTTTTTGATGCTTAGTGATGGTAAAGGGATGGTCTGGAAAGGTGAAAAAGAAGGTCACTTAATTGATGAAGAAAATGAGGGATTTGATCTTGAAAAATTCGTTGAATATTTTATTCAACAAGACCATGGCAAAGAGGAAAGCAGAGCAACTGAGATGGTTGAACTTGAAGATACGAGAAAACTTGGTATAGCAACGCTCGGTTCATTAAAACAGCATCCAAGAATCTCTGCATTCAGGAAATTTATTGAAAGTTGGTACTTAAGTTACTTCACACCGGATGCAGCACGTAGCTTACCTCTCGCCGGACCTCAGAAACATCTGAACATTCACGGGGACAATCTGGGTAATGTAGTGCAATTTATGGAGCGTGAACACCCCAAACGTTTCCAAGCCATTCTCAACCGGATTGCCGAAAAAATTCCAGGAATCCATCAGATTAAAACGGCTAAAACACCCGATGGTCGGCTTTTACTTCAGTTCAACGACAAAGGATTTAAGAATCCATTCTATGCCCAGCAGATGTCTGATGGAACATTAAAAGTATTTGCATATCTTCTCCTTTTGGAGGACCCTTCCCCTCCGCCATTTTTATGTATTGAA
>DQIP01000028.1 GCA_020793565.1 Candidatus Methanovorans sp. | reverse complement strand
ATCTCTTTTGCGATTGGAACAAGCCATGATCAATGCAACTTCAGTAGCCTGAGACATGAGACCCCACAGTTCTGCTGTGGGGAGTTTCATTGGACAATTTGAGTTATGCCCCCGTATTTTGCGGGCCTGCACGATTGCAGGTATAAGGTACGAGCAAACGACACTGTCCACATAATATTAAGAAAGACATCAATTGGACCTGTTACCAATTTAATCTTAATATTAGCGGTCTCCCCCAAAGATTCCACCCAATACATTGCCACCTGCACCGGCTAAACCACTTTTTTCGCCTTTCTGCTGGGAATAGGTAGGCCCCACCAAGATCACCAAGGTCAAGAGGAATTATTTTACCAGGATACGGAGCTCCGAAAGCAACATATGCTTTACCGCTTTTTCCTTTATGGGTGAAATTTGTTATGAAAAAGTTCGACGATCATGAAAACATGATGGATGAAATGTTTTCATGATATATCGTTTTCTTCAATATGGCAGTAGTTAGAATTGTGTATGTTATGAGCCTTCCCATCTATGTATTATTTATAAAGGTGATTCAAATCCCACCAACCGCTCACAATTTATTCAAAATCCTGCCCAAAGTCGTCTCCATATTCGCATCCGAATCCGCAGTTATTCACACTGATGCCACTTCAATTCTCATTGTAGCAGACCTGCATGGTGACATGGACGCCCTGCAGTTTGCCCTTCATAAGGAGTCTGATCTTGGATGTGATTCAGTGATATTCTTAGGTGATTACATTGACCGTGGACCGGGAATGCGGACCTTCGGCGAGGATGTTTTCGATGAGTTTCTGCAGGTCAATGGATTGGAGATGATGGTTCGAGGACATTCGGCAGTTGAAGGAGGTTTTAAGTGGTGGTTTGGGGAGAGGTTGTTGTCGTTGTTTACTGCGATGGGTTATGATGAGGGAAGGAATGTTGAGGTTGTGAAGGGCAGATGAAAAAATAATCTCTCCGGATACGATTTGATGAATTGTTAAAAGGTGGGTATGATATGATGGATATAGATACAGATACAGATATAACAGAACATGAGAAAAACATAGAAATGTTAAAATAATGTGATGAGAAGTTGAAAATTAAACCGGATGATTCATGTTGTTTGTCAGAAAAAGGTCATTTACTTTACATTTCCAGCAAGTACGAAGATGCATTGGAATATTGCAAAAAAGCAACTGCTATAGAACCATTGGATGCATTGGCGTGGGTTATAATTGGCAGTGTTTTATTTACAGATTCCTCCCGAATTGATGAATCGATTGGTGCATATGAAAATGCACATTAAATCTGTACTGAAATTGATCGGACTTACAATCAAAGAAAAATGTACAACATGGCTTTAGAAATGAATTCGAATGATGCGGGTGCGCTTTTTTTTAAGAGCAGGGTGCATGGTTCTTGGGGAGATGATGTTCCGTATATAGACGACCAAGTAACAATTGATTAATATAATGGATATATTTATACATTGAATAACATAACTTTAGGAAAGTTAGCTGTTATTAAAATTTTGAGCAAAATTTCAGATGACTATTGTACATTCAACAACAACTTGTATATTGAATTG
>DQIP01000029.1 GCA_020793565.1 Candidatus Methanovorans sp. | reverse complement strand
CAGTAAAAAAACAGTAATAATATCACATCGGATGCATATTTATATAAATTTAAAAGTAGTTATAGTATCTGTGACATTTATGGTGATGATAAACACTACTTTTGGTAATTTTTCCGAAACCCAGATTCTCCAGAAGATTTTTGGTGAATTTGGCAATGAATATGAATATACTGAAAACGATATTTTTCGCAAGAAAAACCCACCTCAATGCCCTATATGTGCTCGTAAAATGGTGCACAATGGCTTCAACCGTTACACCAAAAAAGGTATGGGCAGGATTAAAATCGGCAAATATATCTGTAAACCATGTAATGAAAATCTCGAAGAAGATCGAAGTGTTTGGGAGCAACTCAAAACCTTGTTTATCGATTTGCTGGGAGATTTATATCAGATGCTTAGATTAAATCATGTTGCCTATGATGTGATTTCTAGGCTAATGCGTCTTATTTTCCCACAATCCAAAAGTACAATTTTCAGGGAATTTAATCGTGCTATGGAAAACACCGAAATTCCCCCTTTAGAGAATGTTTTAATAGTCCACTACGATGAACAGTTTCCAAAGAAAGGACGCACTCAAAAATACCGCCTTACACTATTGGATGCTAATACCAAAAGACCAGTAGCAGATGAACTGTTTGATAAGAAAGATCCTGAAACAATAAAGCAATTTTTAGTGGCGAACTTAGACACATCAAAACCTATATTCATCATAACAGATTTTTACTCAAGTTATCCTCCAGTCTTAAAAGAAGTGTTTGGAGATAATTTAATACATCAGTATTGCTTGTTTCATTTAAACAAGCTTGTCGTCAATGATTTTCCGAGACATACATCCATTGCGCAGGAATTATTGAAATACCGATTATTGAATATTTTCTACAATCGTGAGAAAGAGATTGAAATGCTCCGCAAACTCGAATTGGAAGAATTTGAAATCATTCAGGATGAAAATGCTTATAAATCATGGATTAAAATCGCAAAAAAGGTTTTCTACAACTATGTACACGAATTAGAACTTGCTCGTAGAAGGAATAAAGAAAATCTTGAAATAAACAGTCTTGAAAAAGCTGAAGAACATTTCACTGAGCTGATGGATGAAATCGATTCGTTTGATGAAAATATACAGTATCGATTGAAAATGATTAAAAAGCATTGGATGAATGTTACAGCATTTCACTATTTTGAGGGCGCTCCTGCTACGAATAACGCCATTGAGAACTTTTATTCAACGAGTCTTAAAACACACCGGAAAAAACAATTCCGAACCGAGAGAGGCATTCTTTATCAGATGAAACTTGCTGCTATGAAAAGAGCGGGGATGTTCGAAGGCATAAAACCAACACTGTTAGAACTTTTCGGATTGTTCAGACCTTTTGCAATTAGTTGATATACTTTGGATTGATACTTTTTATAGGGGTTGAGCCGTAGCTATCTATTTTTATGTAATTAGATGCCATATTGGCTGCAGTTTTTTTGTTTTCATGCTGAAAAAAATTGGTTTTTAGATATTTGAGTATTGAAGATCAAATTTTAGAAAATCATAAGTGATTGGAAAACAGTATTTAGCTGATTAAGGGGGTATGTTTGGCGTAAAAAG
>DQIP01000030.1 GCA_020793565.1 Candidatus Methanovorans sp. | reverse complement strand
TGCCTCGTCTCTACCATTACATTACCCGAAAACCCACAAAAAATCAACCATGTCAACCCCATTTAGAAATGTCATACTTTTCTCCCCGATAGAAATGTCATACCTATTGGTTAATTAAACTTTTTGAAGATCTTTTCTGGTATCTAAGATTAGTTGTTCAATATCTACCTCTTTTGTTACTCGTACTTGTTTGTTGTTCCAAATCAATGGTTTTCTCCATGGGTGATCAGCAGGCGGTTTCCAATCGGATTGTTTTCTTTTGGTTATCGCCAGCAGTTTGACATCAATTTGCTTCAGGGGTCTTTTGGGTAGAACACAATAATTCAAATAATGTCCTTTCAAACTGATTTTAGTAGTTCTGTCTAATCGTTCTTCAACAATAATAGAATCTTTTTTGTAAACCGTTGTCGGTTGTTCTTGTTCTAATTGGAAATATTGATTTTTAAATCTCACGGTGTAATCATTATGAACCTTTCTCTCGTTTTGGATGGAAAATATTTGCGATAATTTTTGTTTTAAACTTTTACCTATTTCTTTGTGCAGATTTTTTTTCTTCTGCGGCACAACTCCAAACTGAGTGTTAAACTTTGGAATGTATTCTTCTAAAAACTTATTGGCCTTTTCTATCGTTGTGATACCAGCTAATTTTAATTCCTTAACTAATCTGTCCTGCAAAGTTCCATTCATTCTTTCCACGCGACCTTTCGCTTCCGGACTGTGGGCAGTAATCAGTTTCACACCGACTTGATCCATTGCTCTCTGAAATTGGGTAAGCAAATCTTTGTTATCTACAGCGTTTTTATGGTTAATCTTGTAAGTGCTGAATTTATCAAGATAGATTGAAACAGGCAAACCATTCTTCTCAAAATATTCCAACCAGAATTTAAATACGGCGATAGTTCCTTCGTTGTAATCAAATTTAGCGTGTGTTATTTCTCCTGTCGCATCGTCAACAGATAACAACAAACAAGATTCATCTTTTCCAAACCAATTATGATATGAGCCGTCAAACTGTTCCATCTCGCCGAAATATTCTTTTCGCGCTCTCCAAGTTCGATGGTAGTGATTTTTTCTTCTTGGCTTCGGCTTCCATAGTTCCTCTTTGATCATCAGCTGTCTCAATGTTTCCACACCAATCTCTATTTTGTTAATTTCTCTTAATTTTTCCTGAGCGAAAGTTGGACCAAAATCGCGATACTTTTCTTTAAGATGTTTTTTTATTTTTTCAAGAGTGTTGCTACTTATTTTCCGATTGCTTTCTTTGTTTCTGCTTTGATGGATTATACCCTTTGCTCCGCATTCTTTAACTCTCGCTTTTAACCTCTTTGTTTGTCTCACGGTCAGATTAATCTGCTTAGCGGCTTCGCTACCATTTATTTTCCCCTCAACCAGTTTCCTGACAACCTCATACCGCAATAGTTCTTTTTGAGTCATACTTATCAACTCCCTTTCTTCTTGCGCCATTGTTTTATTCTTAATTGATTAGCAAAATCAATTATGGCACAAAATTAAGGGTATGACATTTCTATTAGGGAATAGTATGACATTATCATTGGGGAGCGACATTTATATAATTTACCCTTGACAGAATTTTTAGATATGATAGATTAACTAATCAGTTTTAATAT
>DQIP01000031.1 GCA_020793565.1 Candidatus Methanovorans sp. | reverse complement strand
TGCAACCTGAAATTCACCATCATAGTACGGATTTTCAGGCTCATGCCTCACCTTGGTAATACAGAGCGGATAAAAATTCTCAAAACCATTTTCATAACCGCTGGTTAATACAGGTAGATCCTGTGGCAGGGTTTTTAAAAGATCAACTAACTGGCCGACTGTGGAATGGAATACTTCTTTTTTACTCATTGCGATTCCTCCACTCATTCATGCCTTCATCCCATCCAACCTTGTAAGCATCTCAATCGCCCCAATATCCATTTTAGAAAAGGCAAACCATTTATTACCGAGGTCTTTGAGGGAAGCGCCGAAATGATAGACTGTTTTGTCGTCGATAATTATAAACCGATCATGGGAATTCTTGAACTCTTTAATCGCAATGGGCGGATATTGTGCATTGAACTTTTTAACATCCAATGCCAGTTGTTTTGATATTGATCTTGTGAAAATTGTAACTTTAACATCTGCATTTATTTTTGTAATATGGGTCAAAACAGTATCATCAATATAATTGTCAATGATAGTGATCGATCTTTGGGCTGTTCGAATAAGGTCTGCAACGAATTTGTAGGCATCAAAAATCTGTCCATCAAAGAAAATACCTTGTTTGGGCTGAATTTGTTTGTTCTCAATTGCATTTAACACTGCATCGATTTTTTTATCAGTATCGATTTGTTTAATTTCAAGTGTATCCAATCTTTGAAAAATATGAGCATTTGTAGCAATAAAGCGTCGCATAGCAACAAAAGCATTGATAATTTGAATACTCATTTTTATTGCTGTATCACTTCTGAGAACTCCAGCAAGCATGGCAACGCCTTGTTCAGTAAATACATACGGCAACTTACGCCTCCCTCCATGACCAGAACTTGATATCACAGATTGTGATATCAAGTCATCAGTCTCATCTTCAGCCAACTGAAACATGAAACTTTCCGGGAATCGGTCTATATTTCTTTTTACTGCCTGATTTAAAACCCTCGTTTCCACACTATAAAATTTTGCTAAGTCTTCATCCAACATAACTTGGACACTATGAATGGTATAAATCCTGCTTTGAATATCTTCAAATTTTATCAGTTCGTTTCCACTCATACCACTTTCACCTTCTTCAAGTTTCCACACTTTGGAATAATGAGACTATTATGGTCCCATGTAATTTGTGCGAATTGACCAACATCTTGTTGGCTTATTTCAATCCATTGTTTTGGCGTAAGGGTGAATCTATTTAATACCACCTGACTTTTAATTGTGGTGAATTCGCCATAATTAAAATACAGATATTTTCCAAATCCGTCGAATTCGAATGAATTATTTTGTGCGCCACCTGTAAAACATGCACAATACCTGTACATTCCCTCCGTACCTATGCACAATTCGATTGCTTTTTTGTGCACTCCTTTGCAAGTATGCATAGGGATTGTACATCCTCCCTGTTCGGTAAAGACATACGGCAAATGTTTTCGGTGGTGTCGGCGTCTGGCCTCTATGGTCGCATTTTGCGACCTTAAAGAATCCCATTTTTTTGAGGTCACAAATTGGAACCTCAAGTTTAGATTATCGTTTGAAGTCACAATCTGTGATTTCAAGTTTAGATTATAATTGGACATCACAATCTTTGACCTCCAACCAATTCACA
>DQIP01000032.1 GCA_020793565.1 Candidatus Methanovorans sp. | reverse complement strand
CAACTTATCCACAGCTTCACTTGTAATAACCGATGTCACAACAGTTGGCTCGATCAAGACCTTCACTTTGGAAATAACATCGCCTTTCTCGACCCCAACAACCTTTCCACTCATTTGGTTGCGTGCTGTTATCTTCAGTCCAACTCCTTCCCAGAACGTTTCATCGTCAACGGTTTCATGGATTATATTCTTCTGGGACTCATACTCAGCAAGCAATTCCCTCCCATAATCAGTCAGGAACGTCCCCTGATCCTTACCACCGCGAACAGTTGTAACAACGTCCTGCCCTGCCCTTTCCTGCATGCTCTTTAGCATATTCCATGCATGTTTGTATGAGATATTCAGTTTCTTGCTTGCTTTGTTCAATGACCTTTCTTCGTCTATGGATTCCAGAAGTGCTGCCTTGCCTTCCCCGATCAATTGTTTGCCATCCTCTGTCAGCCACAATTTTGTTTTAGTTTTCATATTCATAATTCCATAATAAATCCATCACAACTTATATCAAACCACATGAACCGCAGATGCCTTAAACGAAACGACCACAGTTTCTCCGCACGTAAGCCCCAACTCATCTGCCGACTGGTTGGTCACAAATGCGTTCAACAAAAAACTGCCATCCATATCCACCTTTGCCCTCACAAGAGCACCCATCCGCTCAACTTCAAGCAAACTGCCTTTAAATGAATTCCTTGCACTGCTGTTGACTCCGGTTTTACTCAAAGTCACATTTTCAGGGCGCAGACAAGCGTAAACCGTATCCCCTGTCGCGCATTCCGACACGGCTTCAAGCACCTTGCCTCCGATATCGAGCACACAAACCCCATTGCTGCTTTCAATGACTTCTCCCTTCAACACATTTTCAACACCAACAAAATGAGCGACCTCATCATTAACAGGCTTGTCAAACACCTCGTCCGGCGTACCTACCTGCACGATCCTGCCATCCATCATAACTGCAACCCGGTCTGCAAGTATTCTTGCTTCTGTCTGATCGTGGGTTACATGGATAACCGTGAGATTTGAATCACTGTGAATGCTTTTCAGGATCTTTCGAGTCGCATCCTGCGTTCCAGGGTCAAGTGCACTCAGGGGTTCATCCAAAAGCAGAACATCCGGATCGATAACAAGCACCCTTGCAAGTGCAACCCGTTGTTGTTCACCCCCGGAAAGTGTCTGTGAGTACCTATGCAACAAATGCCCAATATTGAGATATCCTGCAATCTTTTTAACCGTGTCACGATTCTTAACTCCTCTCATACGCATCCCGAATTCAATATTCTTTTCCGCATTCATATGCGGAAAAAGAGAGTAGTCCTGATACAAAAAACCGATATTGCGTTTTTCAGGAGGTAGTCCTGTGACATTTTTGTCGCCGATATATATATCTCCGCCATCCGGTCGGTAAAATCCTGCAATGAGTTCCAATAGAAGCGTTTTTCCGGCACCGGTTGGACCTAGTATTACGAAATACTCACCATCTGCAATTTCAAGGTTGATTCCTGCAAGCTTGAACTCTTTCCAGATCCGGTGCAATTCTTTAATCCTTATCATACACACGCCATCCAGCTGACAATATTCTTACTGCAAGGAATATCACAAGAGTTACCAATATAAGTAAAACAGCAATCGGACGAGATGCCGTGAGACCCTGTGATAAATACCTGTCATAGATCAGGGTCGGTCCGATCATTGGATAATATGCGATCATTACA
>DQIP01000033.1 GCA_020793565.1 Candidatus Methanovorans sp. | reverse complement strand
CATATCCTTCTCTTTTAGAATCACCCTCAATAACGAGAGTAATAAATACCCAAAGACAACTAAAATCACATGGGTCTCAATACGCATATCTTTACTATGATATGTAGGATTTATTTCCAAATCCGATTTTATAGCCCTAAATCCCTCTTCAACAATATTTCTGCTCTTATAAATTTCGAGAATCTTCTCAGCCACCATGTCTGGATGATTAGTGAACAACACAAAGAATCCGTATCGCGTTTTTCTGGTATCAAGATCATTGATATCAATCTCAAGTTCCATTCGGCCATCGTTTTCAATAAGCTTCAAAGCTCGTTTTAAATTATACTTTGAGATCCGTTCCTTGATCTTCTCTAAACTACGCCCATCCACCACCATTTGCTTTACTGAATCTACTTTCCTATCCTGAATTTCGCATTTCTGCTTCATTAAATATGGATTGTAGCATACCAACACTTTAGATTTTTTCCCATAAACTTTGCCCTCGATCAACTCCCCATATATCTCAGTTCTCACATTCTGGGATTTTTCCTTGGTATATATTAGAGGTATAGTCGATTTATCAACTTTTTTGATAAATCTGACTGAGCTATTCGTTTTCATCATGGTGATATAATGGATTCCCTGTTCCTTGAGATTACTCAAATATCCTATGTTGTCCTTGTTAACGTTGCCCTGATCAAAGATTATGATCTTCTCTTTGACAGTTTGTGTCAATTCTTGATATTTGACATTGATGTTGCGTATAAAGTCATGAAACATCTTAATATCTTGAGTATTGCCAGGATACATGTTTGCAAATAGCGGGATTTGTTGTTTGTTCACTCCAAGAATAAGGTTTACTTGAGGGAGATTTTTCCGATCTTTTTTGTTACTATATCCAAAACGGATCAGGCCTGTTTCCTCATCCTTCCAAATTTTTATTCTGGTTGCATCTATTATTAGATATTCCATATCGAGAGAATGTTTCTTGACCGCATTTTTTGTAACATCGTACATGATGTCACCTAGATTGCCATGTATGCGATCCATAAAACGATACACTTCTTCTAAATATCGTAGATCGGTAGAATCTTTCAAGATGGAATGGCTTAGTCGTTCTGTTACAAGTTTGCGTTTACTATCTGAAAATAGGGTTCTGAGGATGATTATATTTGTTAGTATCTCAGCCACACGTTTGTCCCCGGTGTATTTTTCCATAACCTTACTGAAATTGATCGAATTTGCTATCTTTCCAAGAATAACCTCTCCACTGTAGCTAATCTCCTTTTCATCAATTAGTGGTTTTATCTGAAGATCCGCAAATATCTTCATGGCATTTCTGGTTGGACCAAGATAGATGTAACTGGATTTTACCTTCTTGCCCACTCTTTCGTTTTTCTTTAAAGCTACGTATGATTTTGTTTTTCTTTGGATTTCATGAATATTCCAGCTCATGTATAATAGTTGGTATACAATTATAAATACTTTATGACTCGATTGATACTTATTAATTAATATTTTTTGTATACCTACAGCATTTTAAAACCGAAAATTGTTATAGTGTGAGGTGGCTACACTGATAGTGATTTTACGGGCTGAAAAATATAAGAAAATTACTTAGGAATGAAAATAGAGGAACATTGGTGCCCCTGATGCCGGTTTATGACTAAAATGAAGTTGTCAAAGATGAGTTATAAGTTGAAATGCCGAGAAAATCCTCGCTATGCTCGGATTGACTCGGACTACATAATCCTATGGATTATATACAACGAGAAAATCCTCGCTATGCT
>DQIP01000034.1 GCA_020793565.1 Candidatus Methanovorans sp. | reverse complement strand
GAATATGTTGAGATTATAGGGGATATGATGAATAAGGGAGGGAAAATATGATAAGTCAAGAAGGGTATGGTTTGGAGGTAGGGGTCATTAGTCACTATTATATGTAGATTATAAGTTGAAATGCCGCGAAAACGTCATCGTTCGCGCCAGTGATTTGGGAATGCACGCCTCCGGCGTATTGCTTCGGCGCCAAAGATCGCTAAAAAATACCTTTTCTTTTATGGAATTACCAGGTATGGTTATCACATATTCAATGGGCGTATTCGAACCAATTATCATTATGACTGTAAACGCATACAAACGAAGGCGTTATTCATTGCTATTTTGAATTATTTTATGATATTACGTGTTTCAACTCGTCACGTTATAAAACAAATCAACGACGATCAACGGTATAATTTCAGACAGTTTTGATGAAGACAAAATAAGGGAGGGAAAACTGCTGTACTTTCTCTACTCTTAGGGCATTTTCATTTATGTTTGAAGTATGTTTGAAATTATTCAGTAACAAATATCACAAATTATATTATCGTAATACTGACTCCTACATTACACACAAATCATATGAAATATCATGTGTACATTGGACCATGTTTATTATCAAACCAGTATGCCTCGAAAGAGTTAAGTAGTGTATTTCGTTTTAATTTTATTGTATTATTTTATTTAAATTGGCAACATCTAAAAAAAGTGTGTATCAATTACACTTGTCGATGGTTTGTCAATTTACCAAATCCTACTTGACTGTGATATTATGAATCCAATACAAGTATACAAACCAAATCCTTCTGTTAATGGCACAAGTGTATATGGAAAGCATGTACATGGAAAGCATAGTTCTGGTGTGAGCCATAGTACAGGATATTTTACAGAAAAAGTAATTGAAGATATCTTTGAAATATATCTATCAGTCAAGGATCTCAGTAATGAAGAGATACTTCAAGATTCTTCGAATCATCTTAGAAATCTTTATCAAAAACTTGATCATTTGATAGCATTAAATATATATGATAAATCTGCAGAAGATATCCTCTGTAATTCTGCATTTAATTTAGCATTTGATGATATTACCAGGTTCAGAAGCTTATATACTGCAAAATTGGAAATTGAACATGCACATTCCATACTGGAAAGTAAACATCCAATGGAAATTTTGAAAAATTTTAATTATATCTCAAATTATCTGAAATTATCCCGGACTGAATATCAGGGAGCAAAACTCAAACCTGGTGACAGTGTCGTATTTCTCGGGAGCGGACCACTGCCTTTAACGCTTATAGTTCTCTGCCGCTGGTATGGACTCAAAGGAATTGGTATTGAACAGGACCCTTATAGAGCAGATGTATCAAGAAAAGTGCTGGAAAAACTTGGGTTTTCTGATCAGATCGAAATAATTAATGGCAATCATTTAACGTTGCCTTTGGAAACCAGATCCGACCTGATCATGATAGCTGCTCAAGCTGAACCTAAAAAAGAGATATTTGACCATCTGGCAAAGGTGCTTCCTAAAGGAACAAAATTATCTTACCGCATATACGAAAAGGGATTAAGAAGGTTGTTAGACACATTTTCTTTATTTGAATTATCGGAACCGTTTGAAGAATTTCTTCGGGTCAGGCCTGAACCGCCTGTAAATAATACTGTTGTGTTTGCAACAAAAAAGTATTAATTACGCCCTGTATGTCAATACCTTCGCCAAATAATCAGCACTAACCACTGTTAATACTTCCGATTTTCGTTATTCGGCTAAATATCTGCTGAATTAAAATTCGCTCTGGTTTTT
>DQIP01000035.1 GCA_020793565.1 Candidatus Methanovorans sp. | reverse complement strand
GCATATACTTGTGCTTTCCCTCCAGAGTTCCAAGTGTCAGCCTGAAAGACTCAACCGAACTTTCAAGACGCTTCAATAAATTGGTCGTCATCAGTGACTGAAGACTTTTTTCACGATCTGCTTGACGAAGTTTACCCTTTCCACCTTCAATAGAGGTGTCATAAAGTTCTTCATATTTTTTCAGTCTACTTGAAAGGATGTAGTTGACAGGTGCATAAACAGAAAGTTTCAGCAGAGAAAGCTGTGTATAAATCTCATTAAAGCTCATTACATCGGAATGCTCTGCTAAGGGGCAACGAAATGATAGGGGTTTTCGTCTTAGCGGAAACTTTCCAATTTCGGTTGTATCATAGAATGTCTCAATATGTTTTCTGGAGCGGGCTATAGTAACACTGTCCAGCAGTTCGAAAAAATCAAATTCAAGAGCATCCAGAATTGCCCTAGCTGTTCGCTTTTCAGGAGGCAATTTCGACCATTGATTAAAAACAGTTTGGGCTTGACGGAATATCTCTTCAATATTTTTACCTGTTCTCAGCTTTTGGCTCAGATTTTTAGATTCTCCTTCATACGCAAGAGCAAGTTGATTGCGAAGATCATTAAATTGATTGTTTACCGGTGTAGCGGAAAGCATCAACACTTTCGTTTTAACGCCGTCACGAACCACTGAGTTCATCAGTTTCTGGTATCGTGTCTCTTTATCCTTGTATGTATCGTTGTTACGGAAGTTATGAGACTCATCTATAACTACGAGGTCGTAGTTGCCCCAATTAATCTTTTTCAGATCCAAGCCGGAAGATTTGCCTATTCGGCGTGAAAGATCAGTATGAAAAAGAACATCATAATTCAAACGATCCTGTGCCAGTATATTTGTTTTGTAATTACTTCTATAAGTTTGCCAGTTATCCTCAAGCTTCTTTGGGCAAAGGACAAGCACAGAACGATTTCTAAGTTCATAATATTTTATGACTGCCAGTGCAGTAAATGTTTTACCAAGTCCTACGCTATCAGCCAGAATGCATCCGTTGTAGCTTTCCAGTTTGTTGATGATGCCTGTAGCGGCATCCTGCTGAAAATTAAAGAGCTTATTCCATACAACGGTGTTCTTGTAGCCGGTTAGATCATTAGGAAGCACATCATCGTTCAAATCTTCAAGAAATTCATTGAAGATGTTGTAAAGCATCAGGAAATAGATCTTTTCCGGTGAATTTTCCTGGTAAACAGATTCAATGTGTGTACAGATGCTGTCCGTCACATCCTGTAGTTTGGAATCGTCCTCCCAGATCAAGTCAAAAAGATTCAGCCAGGTTTTAGTGGAAACAGCATCATCAAATTTATTGATGAAATTAGAAACAGCATCTCCCTGACTATATCCAAGGTCAACTGCAGTAAAACCGTGTAAGGGCATATAAGATGTATCTTCATTATCTGTATTCAGACAGGCAAATTGCTGCATCGGAGATTTTGTTGAATTTGAACAAAATGTTGCTTTTCTTCGTATCCAGTCGGCACATTCTTTGGCTATCGCCCGTTGGGCAAGTTTGTTTTTGAGCTGAATTTCAAACTCACTTCCATATAGATTTTGTTCACGTTGCTGTTTAGAAATGTGAAATTCCCTACGTTCTCGAGAGACTTTGTCTGTAACCTCGTTTGCTACAAAGGTCGGAGCCGTAAAAATGAACTCAAGAGAGTCAATCTTTTCCAACTCTGCTTTTAAGGCTTCATAAGCATAAATCGAGAAACAGGAGGCAGCAATCTTCAGCTTTGTACTGGGCTTGAGTGTCCTTTTTA
>DQIP01000036.1 GCA_020793565.1 Candidatus Methanovorans sp. | reverse complement strand
TTGTGTTGTTTTTTGTTTTCAGATAAAACAATCTCATTTATGTACCTATCTTTGCACATCTATACAAATACCAATATTATAACCTTTGGTCTGCATCGATCTTGGCACGATCGAAATGCCCACCCAACCAATTGATGCAAAAATATGCACTCGCACCACAACTTTTATACCACTGAATATATAATAACAACTCAATTAATCAACCGGTCGGGAAACTCTTTTTACCCTTAAAGTTGTGGTAGGTGCAAATGGGTATACAGGACAATATTAAGGAAGTTGAAGATGAGATTCGCAAGACGCCTTACAACAAGGCAACTTCCCATCATATCGGTAAACTGAAAGCAAAGCTTGCACGGCTTCGGGATGAGGTTGAGAAGATAGCCTCCTCCAAATCAGGAGGCGATGGGTATTCAGTCAGGAAATCCGGGGATGCGACAGTGGCGCTTGTGGGGTTCCCTTCTGTTGGAAAGTCAACACTACTGAACAAGTTGACAGGTGCGAATTCCGAAGTGGGGGCGTATGATTTTACTACACTGGATGTGATCCCGGGCGTGCTTGATCATAAGGGTGCGACCATACAGATACTGGATGTACCGGGTCTGGTCAAAGGTGCGGCATCGGGCAGGGGTCGCGGAAAGGAGGTTATTTCTGTTGTCAGGAGTTCTAACCTTGTGATATTTATCCTGGATGTTTTCCAGACGCATCATTATGAAGTCCTGGTGCAGGAACTCAATGCCGCAGGGATACGTGTTGACCAGGAACCTCCTGATGTTACGATCAAGAGACAGGATCGTGGTGGTATTATCATCAGCAGGACACTGGAACTTGACTTGCCTGACAGGTTGATCATAGCGGTTTTGAACGAGTACCGTATCCACAATGCACACGTGCTTATCAGGGAGAATATTACGGTTGACCAGTTGATCGATGTTGTTCTTGATAACAGGATATATGTGGATTCCATCACAGTTGTCAATAAGGTAGACCTGGCTGATGAGAGCCTGATCGAAGATGCGATGAATGTGTTCCCGGATTCGATTTTGATCTCTGCGGACAAGGGAAAGAACCTGGGTGCCGTGAAAGATTCGATATTTGAGTCGCTTAATTTCATCAGGATATACATGAAACCACAGGGTGAGCCGGCTGACATGGATGAACCCATGATCGTTGTGAATGGCACGACTGTGGGCGATATCTGCGACAAACTGCATCGTGATTTCAGGAGAAAGTTCCGTTATTCCCAGATTTGGGGCAGGTCTGCAAAGCATCCGGGACAAAGAGCCGGACTCGACCATTTTTTGTATGACAAGGATATTTTGACGCTTATTATCCAGAAATGACAGGTGCGCTTTGCACAACAAATAAGTAGCATTATGCCTGTATTTTGCTAAAATATTGCAGTCCCGTAGGGTAGCGGTCAATCCTGCAGGCCTTTGGAGCCTGCGACGGTGGTTCGAATCCGCCCGGGACTATTAAAATTTCATCAATATTTGTATAATATTTGGTGTCGTACAAAACACATTCATCTTACCACAGTTATACAAATACAGATCATTTTTTTCTGTCGGTTTCGAAATAATGCAGGCAGCCTATTGGACGCGCTCCGGCTGAGGCTACAGGCCAGTAATACTCGATTTTTTTTTTTGGTACCTGTTCAGGTAGTTTTGGTACCCGGACAATACGCCGTAGGCGGCGCTGTGACAAGAAAGTCATATCTTGAATTGCAGAAATGCCACTCCCTCCATTCGGAGTGACCCTACTGTGGCATGCATTATCAGTAATGAAATG
>DQIP01000037.1 GCA_020793565.1 Candidatus Methanovorans sp. | reverse complement strand
TCATGATAATCGGGATTAATTTTTAGTGCCGCCTCGTACTTTTCAAATGCAAGTTTGAATAGTTTCTCAGCCTCATCCCCGTCTTTTATTTTTGCAAGGTCAGAAAGAGCAATGCCCCAGTTATAGAGTGCTTCATGCTGATCTGGCTTAATATTAAGCGTCTCCTCGTACTTTTCAAATGCAAGTTTGAATAGTTTCTCAGCCTCATCCCCGTCTTTTATTTTTGCAAGGTCAGAAAGAACATTGGCCCAATTATAGAGTGCTTCATGATAATCGGGATTAATTTTTAGTGCCGCCTCGTACTTTTCAAATGCAAGTTTGAATAGTTTCTCAGCCTCATCCCCGTCTTTAATTTTTGCAAGGTCAGAAAGAGCAATGCCCCAGTTATAGAGTGTTTCATGATAATCGGGATTAATTTTTAGCGCCGCCTCGTACTTTTCAAATGCAAGTTTGAATATTTTCTCCGCCTCATCCCCGTCTTTTATTTTTGCAAGGTAATAAAGAGCATTGCCCCAGTTATTGAGTGCTTCATGCTTATCTGGCTTAATATTAAGCGCCGCCTCGTACTTTTCAAATGCAAGATTGAATAGTTTCTCAGCCTCATCCCCGTCTTTTATTTTTGCAATGTCAGAAAGAGCATTGCCCTGACCTATATATCCCCAGGAAAGTACATCAATCAATTCAAAGGATGAATCATCATCATATGAAGAATGCATTTTTACGACTTCATCATAATTACCCTCCATAAGCAACTTTATTGCTTTTTGAATATCGGATGGTTCTTTTTCATATTTATCAATGCATTCCTTTATCTGTTTGCGTGGTTCATGTGTAACATCAGTTCCTTCTTCTTGCCTATCAATTGGAAAATCCGTAATCATTTCAAACAAATTATCCATATGTGAGAAGGGGCTATCAATAAAATCCGGTGGGAATATACCAAGCTCTTGCGTTAGTCGTACAAAAAATGAATCAGCATCATAACCTTCAACGAAATAAGCATCTTTGCCTTTAACAAGCAAACGTTTTCTTAAATGTTCTGATGGTTCATTATTTTTATACCCTATCCAATAAAGCCCGTAATTAAAACGACCTATCTCTACAAGATGATCAAAAACAGGGTCATTATCACCACTGTACCCAACAACAATCCACATGCGACCTTGATCACTGTCCTGAAATACAGGTATCAGATGTTCCGACAAGTTGCTACATTCATCATTTGTGTTCAATAACACAAATCCGCCACGCTGACCATGAAGGTGGAAAATGGCTTTGTCTGCCACATCAGCTGGTTTAAATAACTGTGATGCTGCAAAATCATACACAGCAGGAAATTCGTTTAACAGTGCACAAGCCCTGACAACAAGTGGATCAAAATTTGTGGTCAGGACCCTATCGACATACCCTTCTTTCCTTAATTTCCTCGATATTCCGCTGCATGATTGCACATTACAACCAACCTTTAAAAAATATGCGGTTTGTACTCACCAAATGATAGTATTCCCTTTTCGCCGTTCTTTAAAAACAATATTGATCGCAAGTGTCGCTGCAAGCAATATCATATTCGTATTGTGGTCGAATTTCGTCTCATCAATAGTGGTGAGACATTTTAATTTATTTTGGCTTGAATCGTACTCTCCGCAGGTATATTTTGAAAACAAATATTTTTCTTAAACTGGGAAACTTGCGGGAAGTCAACGACCCCGGGCGCCGCTAACGCTCTTTCCGGGGCATCGTGGTGATGCTCAATTTATTAGTTTATTAATTTACTGAAATTGTTTTCTATACTCACTA
>DQIP01000217.1 GCA_020793565.1 Candidatus Methanovorans sp. | reverse complement strand
AATACGCCACGCCAAAGCAATACGCCAAAGCAATATGCTAAAGCAATACGCCAAAGCAATACGCCGGAGGCGTGCATTCCCAAACCACTGGCGCGAACGACGATGTTTTCGCGGCATTTCAACTTATAAGCTAAATATGGGATAACGCAGCATAGATTTTTTACACACCAATGTTATTGAAAACGTTCAGTTTTATTCGATCGAGGTATATTTTTCATAATGTTTGGAATACGCCGCCTACGGCGGTATTGCTGTGCGGGGTCTTGCAATATAGACCATGCATCAACATTTTATCGAAATCATCTAAACAAACCCAATATCTAATCCAATATTTATCCGTTTTCTTTTATTTTACAACTATGTGGTTGGCGATGTAGTTAATTATGTAGTGACAATACACCCGGATTCATCCACAATAACGGTATGTTCGAACTGTGATACGATCCCGCCTGATATCTCGTGGAGTACAGGATATGCGATTATATCACCTGTGGCAACATAATTATCAATATTAGAATCGACAATGTCCTCCAGCCATCGGCGTGCAAACGGGAGATATCGATACTGCTTATAAATGTCACCAAGCAAACTTTTGCTGTGCATATTCGATTCATTATGTATATGCTTTTCGAATCGTTTATTCAGGCTGAATATGTAGGCATCCCCATTTCTTGTCGTGCCTTTTCCGTATGTTGCAAATGGCTCGATAGCAATCACATTCCCTGCTAATAGTGTATTCCCGAAAGATGCCGCATAGTTTGGAATATTCACATTCGCATGAAGGCTGTATTGCTTGAGACTATGTCCTGTAAGGTCATATATTGGCGAAAATCCCATCTCATTTATTGTACTCTCAATGACTTTCCCTATATCCTTTGTGTTTGTTCCCGCACAGGTCATGGATATCGCATTTCTGAGCGCTTTTTTTGATGCACCTATCAGTTTTGTGTGCTTATTAGTTGATATCTCAACCGTTGCTGCGGTGTCTGCTATATATCCGTCAATATGTGCCCCGACATCAATCTTGACCACATCGCCTTTTTGCAACTTAAGCGAATCATTGACAGGTGGAGTATAATGGGATGCGATCTCATTTATTGATATGTTACATGGAAATGCGACCTGTCCGCCAAGTTCAATGATGCGTGCTTCCGCAATCTGTGCAAGTTCTAATACAGGTACATCTACTTTGTGTGATGCATATTTCACTGCTTCCCGCAAAACCTGTGATGCAACCTGACCCGCATCAATATAGCATTGTAGTATATTGGCATCCATCTGTTGTAACCCGTATATGGAAATATATGATATTGATATATAGAAAACGATATGTAATTATAAAGCACTACCTAAATACCCATATGATTCAAGTAAATTCTTGCGAACGCCAGGATTCACCTGGAATATAAGAAAATACGATATACTTTCAATACATACAAAAAACCTGAAAGGAAAACATTGCTCCCATGCCAATAGAAGAATGGATAATAAAACTCCGGCGCGAGTTTCACAGCGAGCCGGAAATAAGTTTTAAGGAATACAGAACTCAAGAAAGGATTATCAAAGTACTGCAGGAACTTGGAATTGAACCAGACAAAATTGCAGGTACCGGAGTTGTCGCAACAATACAGGGGCAGCCGGGTGGACCATGTATCGCAATAAGATCAGACATTGATGCACTTGAGGTTTTAGAAGTGCCTACCGCGCGAAACAAGGACTATATATCCCGCAATACGGGTTTCATGCATGCCTGCGGTCATGACGCACACATTGCCATGGTCCTGGGCGCTGCGCGCATTTTACAGGAGAATAAACACACCTTCACAGGAAGTATCAGATTGATCTTCCAGCCCGCAGAAGAGCAGCCCCCGGGAGGGGCAACAAGGGTGATCGAAGAAGGCGGGCTGGATGGCGTAGATGCAATTGTGGGAATGCACATCTTTGGTGACACCGATGCTGGCAAGATCAAATTTAAAGAGGGGAGTTTCATGGCAAGTTCGAACATGTTCAGTATCAAGTTCATCGGGAAAGGAGGTCACCATTCCACTCCCGAAGATTGTATCGATCCAATACTTATTGCAGCAGATTTCATAAGCGCGATAAACAAAGATATCAAGAGCAGGATAGATCCCTCTAAATACGTACTTGGTATTGGTAAGATAGAAGGCGGTGCACAGTTTAACAGGACACCGGACGAAGTGGACATTATCGGAAGTTTCCGCACATTCGATGACAACGACACCAGGACCATTGATGACATGATCACACAGGCACTTGATCACCTGGTCGAATTATACACAACCCGGGATCACAGTCGTGCACCATCATACGAGCTTGATATACTGCACGGTTATCCTGTTCTTGTAAACGATGCAAAATTCACAAAAGCAGTATACTCATTGTTAAATGACAGGTACCCGGATGTCAATGGGAACACTAACTCCATCTTTGGGGCTGAGGATTTTGCATTCTACCTGCAAAATGTACCTGGAACCTATCTTACACTCGGAACAAGAAATCCTGGAAAGGGCATTGTTGAGGGCAACCATTCAAACAGGTTCGACATTGACGAAGATGTATTGATCACCGGCACCGGGATATTGCAGACGATCGCACTGGATTTCCTTAAAAATCCAGGGGATTACGGGGTTCATCCGGCATGATCATAAAGACATTTTCAAAATCTTTGACTGATGAGGTAAAGGAACTTGTTCTGGGAGTGCTCAAAGAGCAAGGGTTTGGATACGACCCGACCAAAGACTTTGATCTTGATGATATCAACGGATATTACCTGCAGTCTGATGGTGTTTTTTATATAGGGATCGTGAATGGCGAAATGATCGGTACGAGTGCTGTACGAAGGACAGGTAAAGAACAATGTGAGATCAAACGAATCTATGTAAAAAAAGAGTTCAGGGGAAGAGGACTTGGTAGGAAACTGTTCTTAAAGGCGGTGGAATTTGCCAGGGTGAACTATTCAATAGTCGTGCTCAAGACGGATGCTAAATTAACGGACGCGATCGGGCTATATCTAAAAAATGGGTTTTCTGTAATAAAGGAAGAGAAAGGTGTAGTTTATTTTGAAAAAACCCGATAGCGTAAAAAATGGTTGTGATGATACAAAAAACGGTACTTGTTATGGTAGTTTTGATGCCAAGACGATCCGCCTTAGGCAGTGAATCCCGTTATCACTGATAAAATCCGCATATGTGAATAAAGTGAATTACCATAGGTAGCAGGCAATATTTTCTTGTTGCATATAATCGATCGGATTATGTAGTCCGGGTAAATTCGACCGTAGGGAAGATTTTCTCGTTATATATACTCTATAGGACTATGTAGTCCGGGTAAATCCGAGTATAGTGAGGATTTTCTCGGCCAGTGATGTGGGAATTTGCCACCTGCGGCGGTAGTGTTATGTCAACAATGCAATGTTGCTAAACGGAAAGGGATAAGGCAGATGTGAAAAAATGATGCGATACGTTATCATTGACACAACAGTAGTTGTTCAACTTCCACAAGCAGTCATAATACCTTTGGTGTTGCCTTTACCCTTATCATAACATTTTCGTAAGCGCGATCTCATCACATTCCGGAAACTTAGGACATTTGATGCATCCGCTCCATATCTTGTGTGGAAGGGCAGATTTTTCCATTTTTGTAAAACCGTTCTTTTCAAAAAATACAGGTGCATAAGTAAGAGTAAATACGCTTTTTACACCGAGTTTACGCCCTTCACCAAGACATGCATCCAGAAGCTCTGAACCAATACCGCGTTTACTGTATTCAGGCTTTACGGCAAGAGACAGTATTTCTGCAAAATCCTCCCATACAACATGCAAAGCACAGCAGCCAACGATTTCACCATTATCCTTGTGCACATAGAAATCACGAATATTTTCATACAATTCACTTAATGACCTGGCAAGCATCAACTCCTGTTTAGCATAGTTGTTAATGAGATGTCTCATTGTTCCAACATCTGAAATTTCAGCTTTCCTGATCAGATTATTGTCTCCTTTGTTTGATAATATCGTGCAAAATAATAACGAGCGCGAAGGGATTCGAACCCTTGACTTGCAGCTTAGGAGGCTGCCGCCATATCCTGGCTAGGCCACGCGCCCACATTGGCATTTCATATAATAATGCAATTCAATATATTTAACCTATTGGTGCTTGTTTTCAAGTATTTGTTTAGCGATCTTTGACCCGAAGCAATCCTCCGGAGGCAGCGCATTCCCTTACCACTGGCACGAACGATGACGTTTTCGCGGCATTTCAATTTACAATCTAAATGTAGAATGACGCAGCATAGCGTTTTTACACACCAATGTTACTGAAAATGTTCAGGTTTATTTACTGAGGTATTTTTTTCATAATATTTATAATACTCCGCCTGCGGCAGTATTTCTGCACGGGGCCTGGCAATAGGGGTTGTGTACAGATATTTTATCGAAACCATCCATACAAATACGCTTTTAAAGTTTGATTCAATTCAAATGCGTCCGGTCCTCAGGATATATATTACAAGCCCCATCCCAAAAAATCCGGCTATCGAAAACCCAAGAAGGCCAAGCAACGAAACACCCCATACAAGCGGTTCCATGCCGGTCTGGATTATTAAGGATGAACCCACAATTAACGCTGAAATGATAAGGCTGAATGAAAGCCGATTGCTTGCAGCATCCAATTCAGAAACGATTCGATCAAGTCCACGGTGCTCGAATTTTACGTTCATGTATCCTTTTTCGGCAGAGTCCAGTATGTGTGTAACCTGGGTTGGAACCTTGTGAATCATGCGGGTAAAGTTCCATATATCCTTGAATGCCCCGCTAACAATCGATTTTGGTCGCATGCGTTTTGTCATCAGTTTTCTTGCATACGGTTCTGCAAGTATGGTAGCATTGAAATCAGGAACCATCATGGCACCGAATCCACTAATAGTCATCACACCTTTTGACAGCAAAGCAATAGATGCCGGCACCTTTGCCTGGTGTTTTCGAAGAACACTGATCATCTCGACCATCATGGTCGATGCATCAAGTTGTTTTAATGACCTGCCGTAGTATGTATCCAGCAGGTATTTGAGGTCGGTCTTCAATGCGGGAAGGTCCACATCTTCACTGATCGCATCAAAATCCCGAAGGATCTCAACTAATACGTCAATATCACCTTTGCTTGTTGCAATGAGACCGTCAATGAGTGCATTCCGAACATCATCTGAAAGATGCCCCACCATACCAAAATCAATAAGTGCGATTTTTCCGTCATCCATTATGATAACATTTCCCGGATGCATGTCGGCATGGAAAAAACCATGTTCAAATACTTGCTTCATGAATGCTTTTGCACCGTAAGTTGCGATCTCGTTTTTGTCAAATCCGAGTTCTTCGATCTTTTCAAAATCGCTGCTTCTGGTTCCTTCAATATACTCAAGTGTCAGGACACGCTCACTACTGAAGTCCCAGTAAACTTTCGGGATATGGATGTGTGGGTCATCCTTAAAATTTGTCAAAAAACGATCCACATTCCGCGCTTCCTGCGTGTAATCCATCTCAGAGTGTATGGACCTTGAGAACTCATCAACAACATCCACCAGCCTGTAAAGATTCGCGTCATGGATGTGTTCACCTGAAAATTCGGCTATACTGTACATGATGTCAAGGTCAGCCTCGATAACATTCTTGATGCCCGGCCTTTGTACCTTGACCACAACATCCGTACCGTCATGGAGCTTTGCACGATGTACCTGTCCTATTGACGCGGCTGCTATCGGCTCATGTTCGAATTCAGAAAATATCCCATCAATGGGCGCACCCAATTCCTGACGTATCAAAAGACGGACATCTTCAAAATCAAAAGGTGGCACAGCATCCTGAAGTTTTGCAAGCTCGTTTGCATATTTGATCGGAATGAGGTCCTGCCGCACACTGAGAATCTGTCCAAGTTTTATATATGTGGGTCCAAGTTCTTCAAGGACCTTGCGTGCACGCTCAGGTCCGGTAAGCGGTGTACCTTTTAGTTCGCAGTCACCTTTGAATTTTGATCTCATCGATTTAAATGGCCGTAGTTCCATCTGGTCTACGAGATGTCCGAACTCATATTTGATAAGGGTATCAATGATCTTTCCGTACCGCTTTGCCATCTTATATCTGCGCAGCATTCTAAAAGGCATATTTTCCCCGATGCTTTTTTTAAAAAAATATAAGCCAATAAACCCTGTATCAGCTCATCCAGATCTGGGTGATATTGCACTTGTTACACAGTGCAAATATTTAAATTTAAATTAATTGAAATATTATTTAGTCAACTTTTCGATCGCTTCTTCAAGTTTATCGATCTTTCTCTCAAGACGCCTTATCTCATTCTTTGTTTCCATTTCAGCCTTGCCGAATGTTTCCTTCACCTTTTCAGAGATTTTGCTCTCAAGTTCATTCTTCTGTTTCTTCTGCTCGTCAATAAGTTCCCTTACAAATTTCTTGCCTTCTTCCTTGTTGATCTCGCCTTTCTCGACAAGGTCTTTTGAAATTTCATTGATCTTTTCTTCAGTTAGTGCCCAGGCTCCAATTCCAATAAGACCAATCTTTCGAATAATTTCAATCATATTTAACCCTCCAATAATTAATAAGAGGTTTTACATTAAATATCTTTGCGCAGCATAACCGGATATCTGCCAATATCGAATGAAACTCCCCACAGCACAACTGTGGGATATTATCATGCCCGGTTTACTGAGGTTGCATTAATCATATCTTGTCCCAACCGCAGCAAAGTTGCGGGGTATGACAATTAAGATCAATGGCTAAAATGCAATCTAAAACGAGAAGTTATAAATTAAATACAAAAAAAAGAAGGGTGCCAGCAAGTCGCCAGCAACCTATTTTGATAATTCTTCAATTGTATGTTCAAGATATGTAGCATTGCTCATGTCGATCAAATGCTGGCACACTTCGCCAGATTCGCCATCCATGATAATTGCACCGTTGTCGATCAAAATCGTCCTGTGAGCAACTTCTTTTACGAAATCCATGTGATGACTCACAAGCACGATCGTCGTGCCAAAGCGTGCATTGATGTTCTTGAGTGAATTGGTAACATCACGAAGTGTTACAGGGTCAAGGTCACCAAACGGTTCATCCAGCATCAGGATATCAGGAGAGGTTGCCAGCGCAAGTGCTATAAATGCCCTTACGTGTTCTCCGCCGCTTATCTGGTATGGTGTCTTGTCAAGAACTTCCATTGGCAGGTCCATTGCATCAAACACCCGTTTTGAATATTTCTCGACATCTGTGTCAGGAACATGGGGGAACAATTTTGGGAATATGTCAAGTGACAATTGCATATCCTGCAAGGCTTGTGATTTCACATCCTCGGACATGTCAGGAAGTTGATAGATCATATCAAGTTTCTCATCGGAAATACCCAATTCTGCAGCTTTTTCCCGTGCATAGTCAATTGCACCTGTCATCTTGATGCTCAGCCTGAAAGCGATCTGATCTCGAACTGTCGAATGCGGCGACATTGTGAATTCCTGGTGCATGATACTGATACGGCTACGCAGGTCCATACGTTTCTTACTGAAATGTGTAATGTCCAGCCATTCACCATCATGTAGATAATTAACATATCCCGATTTAGGTTCAACCAGTCCTTCTATGATCTTTAACAAAGTTGTTTTTCCGGCACCGGATGGTCCTATGAATGAAAGTATCTCGCCCTTATTGATATCAAGAGATAGATCCTTGATATTCAGCACCTCACCAACACGTATAAGTGCAAGTCGCTTTGATACATCCTTCACCTTGATAATAACTTCTTTTTCAGGAGCCGGTGCAAGTTCAACCTTTGGTTTCAGGTCCCTTAGGAAATGTTTAAGCACTGTTTTTGGGTCGCCTTCTTCAAGTATCTCACCATTTTCAATAAATAGAAGCCTGTCCGCAAGATACATGTGAATTTCCGGCAGGTGGGACACCACTATAATTGGAATATTCAGTGTATTCTTGAGGTCCTTGATCGCATCCAGCACTTCCTGTTTCGTATCCGGTCCTGTCATTGTCACAGGCTCGTCCAGAAGCAGGAGTTTAGGATTCGCTGCAAGCTGGCGTGCGATAATGATCCTCTGTTTCTCACCGCCACTGAGTAAATTGGCTGCATGAAGTGCTTTGTGCTCCATTCCAACGAGCTTGAGATACGTCATTGACTTGTCATACATGTCCTGATAATGAGGAGAACTCTTCCTTGGAAGTGATTCGTGCCCTTCACGCAGATAATTTAATTTCCTGATGATATTCTCGATTGCAGGTCCTGTCCAGAGCCCGAATGTACGCTGAAGATGGATCGCAGTTGTCTTACCAAGCTTTTTTGTCCCTTCCATTCCTGATTTCGGGGTGAAAGTATCGCCGTTGAGTTCGAAACTGCCTTCGTCAAAAGGTTCGACTCCGCGCAGGATCTTAAGGAGAGTTGACTTTCCACTGCCGCTTTTTCCGGTAATGCCGAGAATTTCCCCGTTTTTAACACTAAAATTAATGTCATTCAGTACCCGTACTTTTTTAGAATTGACTTCATAGTCTTTCACGATATTGGTAACATTAAGCATAATAGCACCTTTCGATTACTTGTTTATATTTTATGAAATGTTCTTTTATTTGTAATATTCGTGATGTTTGTACGTCTATATATTCTATACGCTCTGCATTATCACGAAACATACTGAAAATCGGTGTTTAAAATAAAAATATCGTGGGAATATAGACATCCCATGCCCGTACACAAAGCCTGAAAATACCGCAGTCGATAAACGTCAACATTAAACGTTAACATCAAACAACAATTGCTCAACTCTTGATGGCAGAGACTAGTTCCTTGATCTTTGAACTGACATCCTTTGTTTCTTCAACAATAGTACCTGTCACGATCATATCCGCACCTGCCATGGCACTCATCTTAGCTGTTGCGCCATCGCGAATGCCGCCTCCAACGATCAACATGTTGTCACCAAGTGCATGTTTGACCATACCTATCATTTTTGGATCGATCGGCCTGTCTGCACCGGAACCTGCTTCAAGGTACGTATAATGCATTCCCATATATTTTCCGGCAAGTGCATAGGCCATCGCGATTTCGGGTTTATCCTGTGGGATCAGTCTTGCGTCACCGACCCATCCGACAGTTCCCCCGGGCTCAACTATGAGATATGCCATTGACAGGGTCTCAATCCCGTACTTGTAGACAAGTGGTGCACCCATAGCCTGATTCGTGGTAATGAAATTCACATCGCGTGAGTTCAACAGGCTCATGAAAAAAATAGCATCGGCATGTACACTAACACCGCTTGCATTGCCCGGGAAAAGTATTGTAGGCTTATCGGTCTGCTCTTTGATCTTGAGCAAAGTCTGGTCTAACAATACACCACCGGCTCCGGTCGAACCTCCCACCATTATAGCATCCGTACCGCCCTCCACTGCTGCTAGAGCGATCTTGCCAGCTTCAACAGGAGACTGTGATGCCGGATCAAGAAGTGTTAAGTGAACCGTACCCTCACGTTTTACAATATCATTCAGGTACTCTTCCACTTGCATAAATTCGATCAGCCGCCTCTTACTTCCTTGGACTTTGTGCGTAAATTCTTATAACCGCATTTTCTACAACGCGTTGCCCTGACAGGGTTTCGGGCATTGCATTTCATACATATCTTCTTATTAAGGATCCTATTCTCTGCTTCTGGAAATCTTGCCATGTTCTCACCGGGTAATTATGCATAATTGTGATATAAAATAGTATATGGTAAATAAGAATGCTGTTGGCTGGCTAGATATATTTCAAAACATATAATGGTTTTGGGACTGCTGTATAGAACACCACCAACAAAAATACAGTTGGTCGAAAATTGACCAGCTGTTCACCTGTTTTGTTTATTGGTTTATTTAAGGTACTCATTGATGGTCACCGCTGCCAACTTTCCCGCACCCATTGCGCTTATCACAGTAGCCGCACCGGTAACAACATCCCCGCCTGCACATACCCCTTCAATCGATGTCATGCCGGATTCGTCAACAATGATCGTGCCCCATTTGGATGCTTCCAATTCTCCTGCTCCTTCGAATATCAGGGGATTCGGTGATGTCCCGATCGCCATAATGACAATATCCGCATCAACTACATGCTCTGATCCCTTGATCTCCTGTGGTCTCCTGCGACCGGAATCATCAGGTTCACCGAGTTTCATTTTAATACACTCTGCACCTGTGACCATCAAGTTCTCATCGCCAAGTATCTTCACCGGATTGGTAAGTAGCCGAAATATGATGCCTTCCTCTTTCGCATGCTCGATCTCTTCACGTCTTGCAGGTAATTCATCATCACTGCGGCGATAGACAATACTGACCTCTTCCGCACCAAGCCGGAGAGCACATCGTGCAGCATCCATGGCAACATTCCCGCCACCGACAACGATGACACGCTTGCCTCTTTTGATCGGAGTATCATATTTT
The DNA here is from genome assembly GCA_020793565.1 of Candidatus Methanovorans sp. Classification (GTDB taxonomy): domain Archaea; phylum Halobacteriota; class Methanosarcinia; order Methanosarcinales; family Methanosarcinaceae; genus Methanovorans. Next base: position 16,459 of record DQIP01000217.1, on the reverse strand, counting down.
GGGAACTGGTATGCTTTCATGAGATTCACACGTGTCAGGAACTCGTTCGCAGAATACACGCCATTAAGGTTCTCACCACCAATTCCCATGAAATTCGGCAAACCTGCACCGGTCCCGATGAAAATCGCATCGAACTCTTCTTTCAATTCATCAATGGTCTTGATCTTCCCGATAACATAATCCGGTTTTATGTCGACACCAAGTTGCACGATGTAGTCCACTTCTTTTTGAACAATATCTTTTGGAAGCCTGAACTCGGGGATACCATAGATCAGCACGCCACCAGCCGCATGGAGTGCCTCAAAGATCGTGACCTCATGTCCTGTTTTTGCAAGATCTGATGCAGCCGCGAGTCCGGCAGGTCCGGAACCCACAACAGCAACACGCTTACCCGTGGACGGTGTGCGCTGTGGTGTTTTGACACCTTTTTCGCGCTCATGATCGGCACAGAACCTCTCAAGTCTCCCGATCGCAACAGGTTCTTCCTTTTTACCGAGGACACAGTACATTTCACACTGTGTTTCCTGTGGGCACACGCGCCCGCAAATAGCAGGCAAACTGTTCGTTTCCTTGATCTTTTCAATAGCGCCGTCAAAATCCGAGTTTTTCATACTTCTGATAAATGCGGGAATATCGATATTCACGGGACATCCTTTGACACACTGGGGTTTCTTACACTCAATGCATCTCCCGGCTTCAGACACCGCCTGTTCCGGTGTATATCCAAGTGCAACCTCGTTGAAATTATGGGCTCGCTCATCCGAAGGCTGGGTTGGCATTGGCTGTCTTACTGGCATGTGCACTCACCTCCGCAACCCGTTTCTTTTTCACATTCACTTTCATAATGTTCAACTGCTTCACCCTCGTCTGGCCGGTAGAGTCCAAGGCGGCTCATCATGAGATTGAAATCAACTTTACGTGCATCAAATTCAGGACCGTCAACACATGCGAACTTTGTCTCGCCACCTATTGATACCCTGCATCCGCCGCACATTCCTGTGCCATCGACCATGATCGGATTTAAACTTACAAGCGTCTCAACATCAAAAGGTTCCACAACGCCTGCAACAGCGCGCATCATAACAGGGGGACCTATCGCAACGATCCTGTCAACTTTCCTGTCACTTTTCAATAGGTCGAGTACTATATCTGTCACGAAACCATGATGTCCCTTTGAACCGTCATCGGTCGTTATGTAAACTTCATCGCTCTGGGTTCGCATCTCGTCTTCCAGTATAAGGAGATCTTCACTTCTTGCACCTATGATGGAAATAACCCTGTTTCCGGCTTCGCGGTATGCCTTTGCCTGCGGATAGATCGGGGCAACACCGACACCGCCGCCAACAAGTACTACCGTGCCAAGTTTTTCAATTTCGGACGGACGCCCGAGCGGCCCTACAAAATCCTGCAGCGTATCATCGGTTGTGAGTTTTGCAAGTTGTTTTGTGGTCTTGCCCATTTCCTGGAAGATGATGGTTACGTAACCTTCATCCACGTTAAAATCTGCAATCGTGAGCGGAATACGCTCACCGTTCTCATCGATCCTGAGGATAATGAACTGACCCGCCTTTGCGGCTTTCGCCACATCAGGCGCCTGTATCTTCATCAGGTGCACAGTGGATACCATTTCGTATTTTTCGAGTATATTGTATGTCATGTAATCACTTTGAAATTATTGTTGAAACTATTATGTTTGATTTTGTCTCTACGATTGTAGTAATGTTACTTAAAATATACTTCAAACAAAAAACCATCACCTTTTGTTCAATTTAAGAACAATTGAGTTGCAAGTATCCGTTGTTATTAATGGTTGTCATTAGTGAAGTGCACTCGATCTTCTTTCACCGGTCCTTATTCGCACGACGTCTTCAATTGGTACTATAAATATTTTACCATCACCGGGTTCACCGGTCTTTGCAGAATTTACGATTGCATCAACCACCTTCTCAACCATGTCGTCAATTATCACGATCTCAAGTTCCATTTTATCAAGGAGTTCGACACAATACTCACGTCCACGCCACTGTTGGACAAGACCTTTTTGATTGCCGCGCCCTTTTACATTTTTAGTTGTAAGGGATACAACACCAATATCAAAAAGTGAATTCTTGACATCGGGAAACTTTTCAGGTCGAATAATAGCTTTAACCATTTTCATATTAACTCTCCCTCCCAATTGGTATTTCTGGGTATACGTTCATTTCATACAAGTATTCATCCAATCCAATATCTTCGGCATTTTCGGATACACGCAGCAAACCCAACTTCTTGAGCGAACCATACACAACTAAACCGGAAACACCTGCAACCAATATGATTACCACGGCAGATATAGCCTGTGACATGAGGGAAATTGCAGGTATGAACAAACCGGCTGCAAGTACACCCCATAGCCCGGAAACCGCATGTACGGGAATTACACCGCAAGTGTCGTCAATACCACATTCTTCCACAAACCGAAATACAAACGGAGTTTGCAATCCTGCAAACGATCCGACAACAAGGGCATTCAATGGAGAGAACATGTCCGCGCCTGCACAAACTGCGACAAGACCGGCACACATCCCATTTGCACACCAGATTGGATCGCCTTTTGTAACAAGTGCTGCAGCCAGCGTACCTCCTGCCAGTGCCATTGTAGTGGCGATTGCAACTGATGCAATATTTGAACCATCACCTGCAATGAATGCTGCACTTCCTATATTGAAGCCATACCAACCGAATGCCAGTATGAATGCACCTATTACGACATAGGTTACATCGTGACCCGGAATAGGAATGGGTTTTCCATTTTTGAACCGCCCCTTTCGTGGACCAAGAACTGCAGCCGCAGTTAATCCGAGAACTCCGCCAACAAGGTGTACAACACCTGCACCTGCAAAATCATGGAATCCTATGTTTGCAAGGAATCCGGATGACCCCCATGCAAAACTCTCAATTATAGGATAGATCACTGCACCGATCATCAGTGCTCCTATGACATATCCACTCGTTTTGATACGTTCTGCAACTGCACCTGTGACAATTGTAACTGCAGCAATTGCGAACATTACCATTTTAATATAATGCGCAAAACTTCCCGTATCCACACCGCCGGGCACGAGCGTACCCCAAAGATACTGCATGCCATAACTTACCGCATATCCTACAAACAGGTATGCAATCAAGACAATTGACATGTCAAGGAACTTAAGCGACATGTGAGCAGCCACATTTTTTCGCCGGATCTGTCCGATCTCAAGCAATACAAAGCCTGCTTTCATGAAAAACACGAGCACTGCTGCCCACATGAAAAAATACACATTCAGGCTATCAATTGATACATATTCCACAACAACACCTCATATTTAACTTAAATTTACTATACTGTTTTCATTGGCTTTTGACAGTACATTTTCTTTTAGGGATTTCACAAAATTTAATATACCCAGTTTTCGTTGTTTCGAAATCAGAAGCACATACAGGCGTGACGTGAAAAGTTCAGCGAATATATCTGGTGGGTAAATTATTTATTGGGAAATCCCTTACTCGAACAACTGGTTAACAAACCACTCAGGATCGAATTTCCGCATGTCATCATAGCCCTGCCCGGTCCCCAAAAACAGTATTGGTTTACCTGTGATATATGCAATCGAGATCGCAGAACCGCCTTTGGCATCGGCATCTGTTTTTGTAAGGATCGAACCATCTATTGGAACCATATCATTGAACTGCGCCGCGCGTTCGACCGCATCGTTTCCGGCAACTGCTTCATCGACAAATACCAGAAGGTCAGGTGGAGTTACACGACATATCTTTTGAAGCTGGGCCATCAGGTTCACATTGGTATGCATACGTCCGGCAGTGTCCGAGAGTACCACATCCATACCATGCCCTTTTGCATACTGGACAGCATCGTACACAACTGCCGCCGGGTCGCTGCCTTCCATTTGCTTGATCAGTTTAACACCAATCTTTTCCGCATGTATTGCTATCTGGTCTATAGCACCGGCCCTGAAAGTATCTCCTGCTGCAATGACAACAGAATAATCCATATCCTTCAGTCGTTTCGCAAGTTTTGCAATTGATGTGGTCTTACCAGTTCCATTTATACCGATAAAAACAACATTAACAGGTTTTGGTGTATTTTTGATAAAATCATCAAAATCGAAAGTATTTGCAGACATTACGTTGTATATCGCATTCTTTAAAGCCTGCTCAACAATATCACCTGTGTTCCGGCCTATCTTCTTGCTTGTACCCACAAGTTCATTCTTGACAGATTCAACAATGGCTTCTGCGACAGATATTGCAAGATCGCTTTCAAGTAGTGCTATCTCCAGTTCCCAAAGGGGATCTTCAAGATCGCGCTCGTTAAGGAAAACTTCCCTCTCAAATACAAGTGTTCTGGCTTTTTGGGCAAAACCAACCTTTTTTACTGGTTTTTCATTTGAGTCACCCGCATCCACGGGTATTTCAGGTTTCTTAACAGGAACAGCTTTCTCATCGATCTTGCTACCAAGTGAGGCTTTAAAACCGCTTAGTTTATTCTTAAGTTTGTTGAACAATTGATCCATTCCTTAAAAATGAAAATATGAATGCAATGAAAACATTAAAGTGAAAAAAATAAGATCGTAGTTATTCAGTGTTCATTGCCGGTGCTTGCATTTCAGCAGCTTTGGCTTCTATTGCCTGCAAATTCTGTGTGATCTGTCCCAATGATGCATTCATCTGCTCAAGTATCTTGCCAAATTGCTCATTGCGCTTGGTCAGTGTTTCCTTTGCATCGTCCATTGTTTTTTCAACACTTATGCCAGCACCAACATTTACAACAATCTTATCGACCTTGTTCAGTTTAGCATGAATATATGAATTTGAACCAATAGGCAACATCATTTCGACGCCATCCTTTGCATCTTTCAATTCATCAATCGCGTTGATCGCCCGAATGCAATCATCAGCAGCCATCTGGATAGCACCCATCTGCTGCTGGGTCATCTCTGCTCGTTTCTGCAATTCCTGATGCTGCATTGCTAGATTCCTGACATCCTGCTCACTGGCTTCAGCCATTTATATCACGCCTCTGCAACACTATCGATCTTAATCAGGAATCGTTTGATATTGTGTTTACTGCCGAATATAGAATACACTTTCTCCTGTGCATTCTTCTCATTCTGGCTCTCTACGTTCTTAGTGAACTTTTCCCATTCATGTCCTGCCTTAAATGTGCCTTTGACAACATAATTCTTCATGTGAAATCACCTTTGAATGATCCAATAATTATTCATCATAAATTGAATATAAATTAAATATAAATTAAATGCAAACAACGTTAAATATGAAATTTAAACCTTAAAGTTTAAACTTTTTACATTATCATCATATCAGATAAAACCAAGTGCGTCTTCGATCCTTCCAAGTTCATGTCCTGTTGTTTTGGACCCTGCAACATAGCCTTTTGAATTTGCAAGCAATCCGGAACCAACGTGTTGTGAACCGAAATTCGATGTTCCGATATTCACCGGAAGCCCAAATATATCTTCAAGATTCTCGATCTCGGATTGGGTTACCCTTGGATGAACCAATAGCCCCTTATTTGTGACCGTACCTGCCATACCTACAGTATTCAGCCCCGCAATTGTGCCCCTGTGTACATCCACACCAAGCGTGTTTGATACGATATTCATTGCTTTCCCTGTCATCCCCGGATGTACCATAGCAGCAGAATCATTTGCTAAAACGACATTTCCAACCGCAGAAAGTTTTCCTGGAAGCGTGCTTACCGGAAGACCCACGTCTTTCAGGTCATCAGGGTCTGCAATGTTTGGTATCAAAAATCCATTTGAATTTCCACGGACAAGTGAACCAACTACTGTACTGCCACCTATTAGGGTTGAAATCACCCGGACATCAAGAAACTCTGCGAGTGAATCACGTACAGTTGATCTTGTACCTATGGGAACTAATGCCATATCATCAGTGCATGTGGCAAATACCCCTATTACCGGGTTGTCATATATATTTAATGTTCGGATCATTATTGGTTCAACGCTTTGTTACAACTATTGGTTTTGAAAGGTCGGTACGAAATATAGGTATGGTGGATACAATGATTATACGCATCCGGAACTATGCAAGTTCTGCTTCAACCCCGCCGTCCTCGAACTTCGCTGCACGAACCCGAATTGAGCGTGGTGGTTTTTCAGTACCTCTTTCCCATATCTTCTCATTGATCGTTTTATCGATCTTAAGTTGCTCAGGGTCAGCCTTCATGTGCCTTATGAGGTATTTCCTGATTATTTTCATTGCACGGTTTGCCCTTCTCCACCTTGGTGCATTCTTTGCATCACGGAGTGGAATAGTGTAAACCTGCTCTTTCACTGCGTCTTCTTCCATTTTCATCACCTGCTTATTTCACTTTCAAACTGCTTCTTCTCCAGTGTCTTCTCTTTGGATGGGTTGTGACCTTCCTGCCGGTCTTTATCATTACCCATGTTGGAACGCGGTGGTTCTGCTTGTGGGCTTTTGCCAACCTCATCTTTTGTCCTTTTGAATTGTGACTCACTTATCTCACCTACGATTTGATAATTTGTTAATAATATAAGCTGTATACGATTTGGACTTATAACTTGATTATCCTATAAATCATTAATCGATGATACAACGATGATATTGTACAAGTTCTTATGGCAACCTATTATCTGCATACTAGATATCACTTCACACGCCCGGTCACTCTTGACTGGATATGTGAAGGAAACATCCCTGAAATCTTATCCTGCCCGATCCTTTGCCGGATCACTTCCCTTAGTTCAGTTTCATAATCGGCTTTAAGAACTTCATCACTTAGACCTTCTTCGATAATAAGATACTGCTTAACAAGCATATTTACAGCCGCACGACCATATCCGCGAAGCGGGCATATGTAATGTATGCCATGCCTGTCCTCTATACTCCTGATCTGCGGATCGGTTAACAGCGGTACACGATCGTCGCGCCGGATGCCATCGGCAATGATATTCACACTCTCATCCGATGCGAGGGTTTCGACCGCTTTGTGATGAATATAATTTATCGCGTTTTTGGGATAGCCATCCTTGACAATGATATTGAAAGCATTTTCCATTATCTCATTATCAAGTTTGAGCATCTTGTGTGAAAAACCCAGTTCTGCAGCTGCTTCTTGAGCGACCTCCCTGATCGGGAGGATCGAGAAATTGCATGTTATGAGTTCAACATCAAAAAACCGGTCAAGCAGGATCGCCGAAAGTGAACTGTCTTTCCCACCACTAAATAGTACCGATGCTTTCATGGCTCATACGCGTGTTATGGTTGTCTTACGTTTTTTTGGTTGCATCTGTAAAAGAAGTTGCTTAAGTTTTGCGTCATCGATCTTTGCCTGCAATCGACCGCCCTGGGCAAGCATTATCAGTTGCCCTTCGATCTGCTCAACCATTTCTTTTCGTGACATCTTGAGCCTTGTCAAGCGTTCACGTGCTTCAGGTGTCAGGATCTGACGAAGAATCGCCTGTTTTTGCGCATCCATCTCTGCTTTTGCCTGCTCCTGCTGGTAAGCAGCCTGCATATCAGCACCGCCCATCTGCTGCGAAGCCTGCTGTTGCTGCTGAAGTTCTGCAAGTCTTTTTCTACGTAACGCTTCAAGATCATCTGCCATAATATCACCAGGTATTACAATTTAAACATGCTTTTACGTGAACGGGTACCAGTTGCCACTAAGCGGCCATGGTCGTTATCAGGTCAAGTTAAATTAATATTTTGCAAGTCCAGGGATTGTTTCAACAAGCTCATTCTTGATATCATGTGCTGTATTGTCCATGAAAGACTGGCCTGCCGGTGCAAGAACGCGACCACTTTTAAACTTGCGCACTAAACCGGCTGATTCGAGCTGTTGCAGGATTTTCCTTGCAATTGAACCGCTACCCTTTGCTTTCCTGAATGGGTTTACGCCCCTGTTCTTGCTTCCGCCATAGACTGATCGAAGTCTCTCTACACCGATTGGACCTTCCTTATATACTGTACGAAGTACGGCAGCGCAGCGGGTGTACCACCAGTCGGCATCAACAGGTGGCAATTCCTTGTGTACACCGGTTTTTACATGAGCTGCCCACTCCGGCGGGTTTATATGCTCATTATCTTTCAATTTTTCTGCAACTTTTGTAATCATGTCATCTGCAGGAATATCATATGCTGTTGTCATTTTATTCTCCTTGTAATTAATTATATACGGCATTTGTCTGTTTATGCCGTGTTTATTTTAGCGAGTGTGACCTGTAATAATATTTGATAGTTAATTTTGATTCTGCATGAAATAACATTGAGTAAGATAGCAGTTAGTATATACCCTTTTCGGCAGTACTACATGATTTCATGGAATTATAATCTATATACTTCTATCAGTGTCTCCGAACATATATACATATAAGGTGGGCACCCCTAATTCCTTCATAGAAATTTGACAAGATGTGATCATACAATTGGTGTCTCTCAGGGTGCCTCCCTGATGATCCACCAATCCACATCCCCATGTAACTGTGTCATGGAAATGGCTACTTGACCATATATTCTTTGATCATGTTACACAAATTTCATACATATCGATCAATGTTTGATATTGGTACGTTTTTTATTGCTAAATGAGATAAGTCGGCACGATTTCCACCAGTTTCTACCGGTTTCTACGTAAGTGTTTGCAACAGGAACCTCTGGGAGTTCTCGCTCATAATGAAATCCAGAAAGAAATTTTCCTTTATTGTTTTAAATCCAAAGAACGATCAATAAATGTATCCAGGGCTTTTAAAGTGCGGAAATATCTGGTTGGATCAATTGGTCCTATCGAACAAGAAGTACATAATTCAGCAACTGAGATCGGGCACCCCTAATTCCTTGGATAAAATGAGGGAATGTGAGCGCCGACTATTGGTTCACTGTGATATTAATTTCACAAATCATGTAATAAATCAAAAGTATCTTAAACAATGATGCATGTTCAAGAGAAGGTGAAGACATGCAAAAGTTAGAGAACATTCATAAAGTACTCATTATAGGGTCCGGTCCGATACTCATCGGCCAGGCAGCAGAATTCGACTATTCTGGTACACAAGCCTGCAAGGCGCTGCGCCAGCTTGGTTATGAGATCGTACTCGTCAATTCCAATCCTGCAACCATCATGACCGATCCGGGCATGGCAGATATAACTTATATCGAGCCGTTAAACATTGAAACCCTGGAAAATATCATCGATAAAGAGCGGCCTGATGCACTTTTGCCAAATCTGGGCGGTCAGAAAGCGCTGAACCTGTCCTTTGAACTTGATGAAAAAGGAATCCTTGAAAAATATGGCGTAGAGATAATAGGTGTGCAGGTTGATGCCATCAAGAGGGGTGAGGACCGTATTACTTTTAAAGAGACAATGGATAGCCTCGGCATTGAGACTGCACGTAGTGAGGCAACTTTCAATATTGAAGAGGCAGAAAGGATTGCAAAGGAGATCGGATATCCGGTTGTCATCCGACCTGCTTATACCATGGGTGGAACAGGAGGGGGTTTTGCCTACAATGTTGAAGAACTTCGTTCCATTGCTGCCCGTGGTATCGCTGCGAGTCATATCGGCCAGATCCTTGTGGAGGAATCTGTGCTGGGTTGGGAAGAACTTGAACTTGAGGTTGTACGTGATGCAGACGGCAAAAATATCACGGTCTGTTTTATTGAGAATATCGATGCAATGGGTGTGCACACGGGGGATAGTTTCTGTTCCGCACCAATGCTTACGATAGATAAGAATCTTCAGGATCGTTTACAGGATTATTCATACCGCATCGTCGATGCGATCGGTGTGGTCGGTGGTACAAATGTCCAGTTTGCACATGATCCAAAGACCGACCGTGTGGTTGTGATCGAGATCAACCCACGGACATCACGCTCATCGGCACTTGCTTCAAAAGCCACCGGATTCCCGATAGCGCTTGTGTCTGCCAAACTCGCAAGTGGCATGCTGCTGGAGGATATTCCATACTGGCGTGACGGGACACTTGACAGGTATACGCCATCAGGTGACTATGTGGTCATAAAGTTCGCGCGCTGGGCATTTGAGAAATTTCCGGGTTCCATTGACCAACTTGGAACACAAATGCGTGCTGTCGGCGAGGCAATGAGCATAGGCAAGACTTACAAGGAAGCATTCCAAAAAGCCATCCGTTCACTGGAAACAGGGCGCTATGGACTTGGATTTGCCAAAAATTTCAATGAACTTTCACTTGATGAACTACGAAAACTTTTGGTAGAGCCATCTTCCGAGCGTCAGTTCATCATATATGAAGCCCTGCGAAAAGGCATATCGATAGATGAATTATTTGGGATTACCCATATTAAGCACTGGTTTTTGCAGCAGATGAATGAACTTGTGGAACTGGAAGAAGAAGTGCTAAAATACAAAGGCAACAACCTGCCGGGCGATCTGCTCATAAGTGCAAAGAAGGACGGTTTTTCAGACAAATATCTTGGCCAGGTCCTTGGTGTGCCGGAAAAAGAGATACGTGAGCAGCGCCTGTCTCTTGGATTGAAAGAGGCATGGAATATTGTACCTGTCAGCGGTGCAGAGGACGCAGCTTACTACTACTCCACATACAATGCAGATGATGAAGTACCGGTATCTGGCAACAAGAAGATCATGATCATCGGTGGCGGACCGAACAGGATCGGACAGGGTATTGAATTCGATTATACCTGTGTACATGCAGCTTTAACACTGCGCGATCTTGGATATGAGTCGATTATGGTCAACTGTAATCCTGAAACTGTGTCAACCGATTACGATACATCTGATAAGCTTTACTTTGAGCCTGTCACAGTGGAAGATGTGCTTAGCATATATGAAAAGGAAAAACCGGAAGGTGCTATTGTGCAGTTCGGTGGTCAAACTCCATTGAACCTTGCCGCAGAACTTGAAGCGGCCGGTGTGAAAATACTTGGTACGTCTGTCAACAGCATCGACCTTGCAGAGGACCGCGAATTATTTGCGGATGTAATAAGGAAACTGGATATACCCATGCCCGATCCCGGAATTGCCACTACACTGGATGAAGCAAGGGATGCAGCCGGACGTATCGGATATCCGGTTATGGTCCGTCCTTCATATGTGCTTGGTGGAAGGGGCATGGAAATTGTCTACGATGATGATATGCTTACAAAATATGTTGAAGGCGCGATTGGGATCACACCTGAAAAACCAATGCTTATCGACAAGTTCCTTGAGGATGCACTGGAGTGTGAGGTTGACGCGATCTCTGATGGGACGGATGTATTTGTACCTTCAATTATGGAACACATCGAACAAGCCGGCATACATTCAGGTGACAGTGCCTGTGTGTTACCTCCTGTTGGTATATCCGATGAACAGATTGAGATTCTTAATGAATACACAAAAAAGATAGCGATCGAACTTAAGGTTGTGGGGCTAATGAACATCCAGTATGCGATAAAGGATGGAAAGGTGTACATCATTGAGGCGAACCCACGAGCATCCAGAACGGTTCCGCTGGTGTCCAAGGTAACCGGTGTATCGATGGCACGGATTGCGACAGAGGTCATATTGGGCGGAAAGTTGGCAGATATGGACACCCACCAGCGCAAGTATCCTCACTTCGGAGTTAAGGAAACTACATTCCCGTTCAACATGTTCCCGGAAGTCGATCCGGTTTTGGGTCCGGAGATGCGTTCGACCGGCGAGGTGCTGGGCATGGCTGATTCCTTTGAAGCTGCTTTCTTCAAGTCACAGGTTGCAGCAGGTTCCCCACCCCCGCTTGAGGGTACGGCTCTTATCACGGTTGCAAAAGGCGATAGGGCGCGTGCACTGGTTGTGGCAGGGGAACTCTCGTCCCTTGGCTTTAAGATAGTCTCTACCGGAGGCACGGCAGGGTTTATGAAAGACAATGGCATCAAGTGTGAGTCTATTAAGAAACTGCACGAAGGTCGTCCGAATATTGTTGATGCCATGCACAACGGTGAGATCCAGTTTGTTCTCAATACTCCTGTGGGCAAGGAAGGTGCTTATGATGACAGTTATATACGCAAGTCTGCCATCAAGTACAATATTCCGTACTACACAACAACAGCAGCCGGACTGGCTGCAGCAAAGGGTATCAGGGCTGCAAACGAAGGTCGTATCGGTATCAAGTCGGTACAGGAATATCATCGCGACGTCAAGTGAGACGTTGCGGTTTTTTTGTGAAATGGGATGTGGACGGGTCACTTTTTTGTGGAATTTGGGTGGGGTTTTTCTTTTTTTGATTGTGTTTATCTGCGTATAATTTGAAAACCCCAAAAACAAATATATCATTGCATACCAATGAAACTCTCTACAGTAGAGCTGTGGGATATTATAAAATCGATTGGTTCCAAAACCTTACCGCGCTGGAGCTTGTGAAAAATATCCGCGAATAAGGGCTCCATATCAACAGGTTCTATATGATCTGGAATCGTGCGCACCTGAGTGTCGCAAGTTACGTTTTCTATGTTATAGATTTTTTGTAAGTTCATATCGCCAGAGTGCCGGTTACCAAAAGCGAGCAATGAAGGATATTTGGGCGAAAACATGGCAAAAGCCGACATAAGTGCATCAGGTAGGAAAATAATGAGGCATTTTAAATCGGCATTGGCATAAGCCTACAAATTCAATTGTTTTCGATTAGAAAAAGAAGATCGACTGGAAATTTACGCGAAGAATTGGAATCAGGAAGACACTCAGAAATCCGGACTGTATAATATAAATCATTATCTAGAAAATCTTCGCTGACGCTCAGATCAACTCGAACTATATGATTCTATAGATTAAAAAAAGAGAGACCTGGCATAGCCAGATCTTAACACTTCAACTTATCGTCCCTGAAAACGCCTGAACACCTCTTACGCTGTACCCATACACTCCAAACGTCCATGTACCTGGTACTGCATCAGAAATATTTATGGTTTCATTCATGGTGTTACCCTGGGTGGAACTTGCCACAGATAGTCCTGATGGATCAAATGCGAATATATCCAGATCGTTTTCCACATTGTCCCATACGAGTGTGGCATTTAACTGTCCGGAATCCACATCAACCAAATAGTATCTCCATTGTTGATTCATGATATTGCTGGTAAAATTACCCGGGATTGGGATCTCCTTGCCTATTCTGACCGATACAGGAACATTGATAACCTCCGGGTTACTTGAAATCGTAATTTCACCTGTGTAATCACCATTAGCTTCGGGGGATGTCAAAGTAGACATAAACACCTGTTGTGAATTTCCTGGTACGAAAAATGATTCAGGATCATTCCCTAACAACGATGTATCTTTAGACATTATCCCGTAAGTTCCCGTGTAATGTTCGGTTGTGCCTGTTTCGGCAATAAGTGGCCATACTTTAACACTCCAGATTCCTGCTTTTGGATCATCGATATTGATACTTACAGTGGAGGGTTCCCAAAATCCAAAGTACATCCAATCAACATACCAACCATCAGGGTCAATAATATCTGCCCCAAGTAATGCTGTATTGTTCAATGCCGTCATTGTCAGCGTTAATTCCGCTCCATCTTCAGGTACGTTAAATGTATGTAACTCATAGCTAGATTCCCTTGTTCCTATCGGTTCCGGTTCTGGTGGTACTGGCAACCAATCTCTATAATCCACACTACCTGAGAAGCTGCCACTGGCAGAATCATTAAGAACAAAGATGTACCCTTCTACTTGAACGGGTTTTCCGGATTCTCCCACATTTGTCACAGTAAAAGTCTTGTTCGCAATTGAACCGTTTGACATTACCACAGGGCTCATCCAGCTAGCGGGTTCTACTGCAAGTGAATGAAGTTGTGTATCTAAAGTGAAATGTATATTCTCAGTCATAGAACCGAACATAAATGAATCCACTAACAACATCCACCTTCCAGGCATTGGATTTATAGTTGAAACCGTTCTTTTGGTCCTACTTTCCCCGCTAAAATCATAATCCACAAACTCGCCTTCAGGATTGAGAAGATATAGGTCCATCCATCCATAGATTTCATTAAATGACATGGTGGATGTTATTCCGGGAACATCTTCTGTTACTTCGAAGTAGTAATAGTTGGTCCCACGATTGGACCTCTCTGATGATTTCAGATCGATAACATCACTGAACTGGGAACTGCCGCCGACAAAGGTCAGTGGTGCATCCATAAGAATGGGAACGCTAGCGGTTTGACCATCACCATTTACTACGATTCTCCCGGAATGGGTTCCGCTGGATAATCCGGCAGGCATTCCTACCACAGCCTTTACTTTCTTAGTCTGTCCTTTTCTTATGGTGATAGTTTCCTTTGAAAATGTGACGTCCACATCACCAGTGGTACTGAGATAGACCTCCATAGTTTCAGTCCCGGTATTTGAAATCTCCAGAATTTCTTTGCTGTATTCACCAGGTTGGTTCATATAGCAAAAACTAGCTGGCGATATTTTAAGGGTTTGCTCCACAGCAGAAATTGCATTGATCCTCCCTGCACCCTGGGTAATGGTATCACAGCCAACATCTGCACAGGTATTCATTAATTGTTGTTTGATCTGGTCCGGCGTCCAGTCAGGATGTGCCTGTAGCATCAAAGCGGCCACTCCGGATACATGGGGTGCTGCCATGGAAGTGCCCGAGAGTGCCATGTAGTATTTGCCCACATCATATTCGCCATACCACATATCAAGAATCGAACCTGGTGCTTTTGCTGAAACAATACCGAGCCCTGCAGGATCTGGTCTGGTATACGCAGCACCACCAGGTGCAACTACCTCTGGCTTGATGCGATGATCCCAGGTGGGTCCCACTGAACTGTAAATGGCTATATTGTCCTGTTTAGTGGTTGCCCCCACTGCAATGACCTTCTCACCGGTAGCAGGTGAACCGACAAGGAATGGTGCTCCCGAGTTACCAGCCGAGGCAATTACTACAACACCTGCATCCACAGCAGCGTTTGCGGTCATTGCCAGCGGGTCATTACCATCAGGAGGCCAGATACCTGCACCCAGGCTCATTGAGATAATATCCGCATCATTATCAACAGCGTATTCTATGCCTGCCATGATAGATGAAAGAGTACCCCAACCATATGTATCCAGAACCTTCACGTTCATTATGGAGGCTTGTGGTGCTACGCCTATATATCCTCCACCCGATGATGTTCCACTGCCTGCTATTATGCCTGCGACGTGTGTACCGTGTCCGAAATTATCATCGGGATTTTCACTGGCTATGAATGAAACCTGGTCCACCACTTTATTCTTGAGGTCAGGATGGTTCGAATCGACACCAGTATCCAGAACAGCTACGGTTATTCCCTCTCCATCATAACTTGACCAAAGGGTGTTTGCCCCGATTAATGGAACACTTTCATGAAGATATGCATTTACCTTGAAATCAGGGTATACTTTATCAACATTCGGATCTTTAGCAATCTTTTTTATTTTCTTAGTTTCAACAGTGGCAGAATAGGCATTGGCCAACTTATGGTATTTTATGTTCTTACCATTAGCGTTTTTTATTGTCTTTTCAATTTTGGCCTTGTCTTTATCTTTTTTAATTACAACAATTATACTTAAATTTGTTTTATCTCCCTTTTCTATTAAGCTCAAGAGTTCGGAATGGATATCAGAGTCTTGAAATCCATTGATAGCATAATGTCTATACTCACTTTTGTTTTCGGATTTAAATTCATTTGCACCCATAACAGTGGGTATAAAAATATTTAGAATCATAACCATGCAAATAAGCAAAGTTACATTTGGTTTTATTTTCATTAATTTAGACCTCCACATTAACATTACTGATCAATCTAAAGTTTTTTAAATTAGACCGATAATCAGTATCTCCCATCATAGTTCGAAAGGAGTAAATCCTCGCATAATGCTCAGATCAACTCAAAATTCATGACAAAACTGGGTCATATGTGTTAATTAACGAGACAATCGTATAAACGTTTGTCGATAAATGGCCAAAGGTGATGATAACATCTAAAACGGAGGTATATATATTAGAATGTGCACACCAAACTTCAAGTGTGATATGTGCCTTAAATTGGATATCTTAATAGAAAGCAAGTTTGTTAGGAAGTATTGACGAAACTTAAAAAGTCTCATGCAGGCAGTCCTAAGATATATGTATGAGATATTTTCATAGTGTCGTGTCAACAATGCAATGTCGTTAAATGTGCGGAGTTGCTACAGATGCGAAAAACGGCGCGACCAGCCGCGTGCAGCGCGGCATGTTCCAACACCATGAATATGAAATGCAATACTCTTTTCAAACGGTGCCGTATTTGCAGATCTTAGAATTGTATGTTTGGATTGTGGGTTTGGCAGCAGTAGAATGTATTGCCTTCGGCGCTGTGACAAGAAAGTCATATCTTGAATTGCAGAAATGCCACTCCCTCCATTCGGAGTGACCCTACTGTGGCA